>DASWUI010000411.1:0-4134 GCA_036401715.1 Ramlibacter sp.
AAGGCCGCGTCCGTCTGGATCGGGAGCCCGCGAGCCTCGGCCAATGGCTGCGCCGTCTGGTGCGTGCGCGGCTGCGGGCTGCAATAGATCGCGTCCAGCGGCACGCCGCCCAGGCGCTGCACGAGTTCCCGCGCCTGCTGCCTGCCCTCGTCGTTGAGCGACACGTCCGGCAGCCGGCCCGCGAAGCCGCGCCCGAGCCAGTCGTGCGCCGCGTGCCGCGCCAGCAGCAGCGTGGTCACGCCAGGGCCAGCGGGCTCTCCTGCGCCACCGGCGTGGCCGCATGCCCGACGTAGCGCCGCACCATGCGCGCGCAGAACTCGGCGAACTCCTCGGGCACCTGCGGCGCGCTGGTGTGGTGCGGCTGCAGGCCGCGGTGCTCGGGCGTGAAGCAGAAGGTCACGGTCACGTCGAAGTCTTCCAGCGCGGCCATCTGCCGGTCGAACCACGCATCCGCGTCCGGCCGGAAGCTGTCGGCCCAGCTCAGGCCGGTGCGCAGCTTGGTCACGCCCATCTTCTTGAGCCAGCGCACCGCGTCGTCGAGCCGGTGGTCCTCGTAATGAAACCACTGGCAGATGCCGAACTCGGGCGTGTACTGCGCGAAGTGCTTCGCGGCCAGCTTGGGGCTTCCATCCTCGCGCAGCAGACCCATGTAGTAGTGGCGGTAGTAGCTGGAGCCTTCCGCCTCGCGGTGGCGGGTCGTGGCCGGCCAGGCCTTGGGCAGGTCGTAGAGCGAATACCAGTGCACGCGCGGCACGCGGCCGCGCAGCAGTTCGGCCGTGCGCTGGATGCCGAACTCCTGCACCTCCTCCGCCCCGAAGGTGGAGACGCCGACCTCGGTCACCCACACCGGCAGGTGCGTCACCGACTCGATCTCGGCGATGCGCTCGGGCCACTGGTGGATCTGCCAGTGGTTCCAGTCGAGCGGGAAGCCATGCACGGCCACCGCATCGACGGTGTCCAGCACGCCCTGCGCCTTGAGGTTCTCGATGAAGGCCGCATCGATGGGGGAGATGCCACCCAGCACCTTGGTGAGCTTCGGCGACTCGGCCCGCACCGCGGCGCTGGCCAGCTTCACCATCTCGGCGTACTTCACCCATCCCGGGTCCACTTCCGGGTCCCAGTGCGACTTGTTGTTCGGTTCGTTCCAGAACTTGACGGCTTCGATCATGGTGCTCGCGGTGATCAGGTGTTCTTCTGCTGCAGGGCCAGGGCCTCGGCCTCGGCGCTCCCGGCGGCGGCGGCGTGGGGCGTGGCCGCGATCTCCGCGTCGCCGCGGATGAAGGCCTCGACCAGTTCGCGCGCCTCGTCGTCGGTGAACTGCAGGGGCGGCGACTTCATGTAATACGCCGACGGCCCGTTGAGCGCGCCGCCGATGCCGCGGTCCAGCGCGATCTTGGCGCAGCGGATCGCGTCGATCACCACGCCGGCGGAGTTCGGCGAGTCCCACACTTCCAGCTTCAGCTCGCAACTGAGGGGGACGTTGCCGAAGGCCGTGCCTTCCATGCGGATGAAGGCGAACTTGCGGTCGGCGAGCCAGGGCACGTAGTCGCTCGGGCCGACGTGCACGTCGCGCTCCTTCATCGGGTGCCCCAGCTGGCTGGTGACGGCCTGCGTCTTGGAGATCTTCTTGGAGGCGAGCCGTTCGCGCTCCAGCATGTTCAGGAAGTCCGTGTTGCCGCCCACGTTCAGCTGGTAGGTCCGGTCCACCTGCACGCCGCGCTTGCGGAACAGGTCGGTGAGCATGCGGTGCACGATGGTGGCGCCCACCTGCGACTTGATGTCGTCCCCGATGATGGGCAGCCGCCGCTGCGCGAAACGCTTGTTCCAGTACGGCTGCGAGGCGATGAACACCGGGATGCAGTTGACGAAGGCACAGCCGGCTTCCAGCACCTGCTCGACGTACCACTTGGTCGCCATTTCCGATCCCACCGGCAGGTAGGAAACGACGACGTCGGTGTTCGTCGCTTTCAGGATGCCGACGATGTCGTCCGTGCTGCGCCCGGATTTCGGCACCACGTCCTTCAGGTAGGTTCCCAGGCCGTCGTGCGTCATGCCGCGGTGCACTTCCACGCCCAGCCTGGGGACCTCCGCGAAGCGCAGCGTGTTGTTCGGCTCGGCGCAGATCGCCTCGGCGAGGTCCAGGCCGACCTTGTGCGCGCTGACGTCGAAGGCAGCCGTGAACTCGATGTCGCGCGGATGGTAGCCGCCAAGTTCCACGTGCATGAGGCCGGGGATGAAGTCGTCGGCTGCGGCGTCGCGGTAGAAATGGACGCCTTGCACCAGAGAGGAAGCGCAGTTGCCCACGCCGATGATGGCCACGCGGATCTTGCTCATTGTTTTCTCCCTTTTGTTGGCACCTTATCTTGCTGTCGTGCTGTGCGTCGGCTCAACGACAAGGCGACGGGGCATCGTACAGATTGCGTACTCTGCCGTGGGGCGGTTTCAAAATTTCTTGCAAAACGCCCCACGCGGTTGAGTCATCGCCATAACATGAAGGATCAATAACGACATTGGGTGCTTCATGCAGAAGGTGTTGATCACGGGAGGCGCCGGGTTCATCGGTTCGCACTTGGCCGACGAGTTGCTGGCGCATGGTTACCAGGTTCGGGTCCTCGATTCACTGGACCCCCAAGTGCACGGCGAGGCGCGCAGGCGTCCCGAGTACCTCGCGAAGGACGTCGATCTGGTCGTGGGCGACGTCAACGACCGCGCGAAGGTCGACGAGGCGATCCAGGGCGTGGACGCCGTCTACCACTTCGCCGCGGCGGTGGGCGTGGGCCAGAGCATGTACGAGGTTGCGCACTACACGCGCGTGAACAACCTCGGCACCGCGGTGCTGCTGGAGGCGCTGACCCGGAACCCGGTCGAGCGGCTGGTCGTCGCGTCGAGCATGAGCCTCTACGGCGAGGGCCTCTACCAGGGCACATCGGGCGGCCCGCGCATGGTGGGCGAGCGCACGTTGGAGCAGCTGAAGGCCGGGCAATGGGAGTTCACCGGCGAGGACGGCGGCGTGCTGCAGCCCATGCCGACGCCGGAGACCAAGCAACCGGCACTGGCGTCGGTGTACGCGCTGTCGAAGTACGACCAGGAGCGGCTGTGCCTGATGATCGGCCGCGCCTACAACATCCCCACCGTGGCGTTGCGCTTCTTCAATGCCTACGGCCCGCGGCAGGCGCTGTCGAATCCGTACACGGGCGTGCTCGCCATCTTTGCCTCCCGCCTGCTGAACAACAACCAGCCGGCGATCTTCGAGGACGGGCTGCAGCAGCGCGACTTCGTCAGCGTCTACGACATCGCGCGGGCCTGCCGGCAGGCGCTGGAGACGCCGGAAGCGGCCGGTGAAGTGTTCAACATCGGCAGCGGCCAGCCCCGCACGGTGCGCGAGATCGCCGCCAAGCTCGCCAAGGTCGTCGGCAAGGAGAACATCCAGCCGGAGATCCTGGGCAAGTACCGCGTCGGCGACATCCGCCACTGCTACGCCGACATCAGCAAGGCGCAGCGCGTCCTGGGCTACGCGCCGCAGGTGCGGCTGGAAGACGGGCTGGTCGAACTGTCGTCGTGGCTCGCCAGCCAGGCCGCCGTCGACCGCGTGGCGCAGGCGAGCGCCGAACTCAGCGCGCGCGGGCTCACCGTATGAGCCAGCAGCACCTCACCCTCGTCACGGGCGGGGCCGGGTTCATCGGCTCCAACGTGGCGCACCGGCTGCTGTCGCTCGGGCGGCGCGTGCGCGTGCTCGACAACCTGTCGCGCCCCGGCGTGGAGCAGAACCTGCAGTGGCTGCGCCAGCATCACGGCGACCTGCTCGACTTCGTGCGGGCCGACGTCCGCGACGCGGCTGCCGTCGGCCAGGCGATGGCGGGCGTGCAGCAGGTCTTCCACTTCGCCGCGCAGGTCGCCGTCACGACCAGCCTGGAGGAGCCGCAGGAAGACTTCGCCATCAACGCCCTGGGCACGCTCAACGTGCTGGAGGCCGCGCGTGCGCGGCCGGTGCCGCCGGCGATCATCATGACGTCGACCAACAAGGTCTACGGCGGCCTGGAGGACCTGGAACTGTCCCTGCAAGGCCAGCGCTACCTGCCGGTGGACGCGGAGGTCACGGCCCGCGGCATCGGCGAGGGCCGCCCACTGGACTTC
>DASWUI010000412.1:0-16766 GCA_036401715.1 Ramlibacter sp.
CGTCGATGCTGCCGTCGGTCTTGACGTCGGCGCTGAGGCTGGCGATCACCCACGGCCGGCCCCCCGGGGGCACGCCCTGCACGTCGTTGACGCCGCCGCCGGCGGCCAGCGGCTGCGAGCCGATGCCGCCCTCGAAGCGGACCAGCGGGTCGGCCGCACTGGCGGCGAAGGGGGCGGCGCAGGCGGCGGCGAGCGCCAGGGTGCGGATGAGATGTCGCATGTGTCCTCCTGGGTGTGACCAGACATGAACGACCTGCCTCGGCAGCGCATTCCAGGCGGATACAAAAACGCACCAGAAAGGCCCGCCTCGCTCGCGCAAGCCTGCCGCTCTATCATGTCGGGTTTCCCTTGGCGCGCCCGAAGAAGTGAACGACAGTACAGAAGGCAAATACCTGCACGAGGCCATCGGCCAGCGGATCAGCATCCGCGGCGCGCGCACGCACAACCTGAAGAACATCGACCTGGACCTGCCGCGCTACAAGCTCGTGGTGATCACGGGCCTGTCCGGGTCCGGCAAATCCTCGCTCGCGTTCGACACCCTCTATGCCGAGGGGCAGCGGCGCTACGTCGAGAGCCTGTCGGCCTATGCGCGGCAGTTCCTGCAGCTGATGGACAAGCCCGACGTGGACATGATCGAGGGCCTGTCGCCGGCGATCTCCATCGAGCAGAAGGCCACCAGCCACAACCCGCGCTCCACCGTCGGCACGGTGACCGAGATCCACGACTACCTGCGCCTGCTGTTCGCCCGCGCCGGCACGCCCTACTGCCCCGACCACGGCGTCCCGCTGCAGTCGCAGACCGTGTCGCAGATGGTGGACGCCGTGCTGGCGCTGCCCGAGGACACCCGCCTGATGGTGCTGGCGCCGGTGGCGCGCGAGCGCAAGGGCGAGTTCACCGACCTGTTCGCCGAGATGCAGGGCCAGGGCTACGTGCGCTTCCGGGTCGCCGGGGAGGTGTACGAGTACGACAACCTGCCCAAGCTGAAGAAGGCGGAGAAGCACGACATCGACGTGGTGGTCGACCGCCTGAAGGTGCGCCCGGACATGCAGCAGCGCCTGGCCGAGAGCTTCGAGGCCGCGCTGCGGCTGGCGGACGCCCGGGCCGTGGCGGTGGAGATGGACTCCGGCCGCGAGCACATGTTCAACGCGAAGTTCGCGTGCCCGATCTGCCACTACTCCATCAGCGAGCTGGAGCCGCGCCTGTTCTCCTTCAATTCGCCGGTGGGCGCCTGCCCGGGCTGCGACGGCATCGGCACCATGGAGTTCTTCGACCCCACGCGCGTGGTCGCCTTCCCCGAGCTGTCGCTGGCCGGCGGGGCGATCAAGGGCTGGGACCGGCGCAATCCCTATTACTTCAGCCTGGTGGAGAGCCTGGCGCGCCACTACAGGTTCAGCGTGGACGCGCCCTTCCAGGAACTGCCGCCCAACGTGCGCAAGGCGCTGCTGCACGGATCGGGCGAGGAGGAGATCCGCTTCGCCTACGCCCTGGAGTCGGGGCCCTCGGCCGGCCGCAAGGTGAACAAGAAGCACCCGTTCGAGGGAATCATCCCGAACATGGAGCGGCGCTACCGCGAGACCGATTCGGCGGCGGTGCGCGAGGAGCTGGCGCGCTACCGCAGCCTGCAGCCCTGCCCCACCTGCGAAGGCACGCGGCTGCGCACCGAGGCGCGCCACGTGCGCCTGGGCGAAGGGCCCCAGGCCCGGGCGATCTTCGAGATCGGCCACATGACGCTGCGCGACAGCCACGCGTATTTCCAGTCGCTCAAGCTGCAGGGTGCCAAGGCGGAGATCGCCGACAAGGTGGTGCGCGAGATCGGCAACCGCCTGAAGTTCCTCAACGACGTGGGCCTCAACTACCTGAGCCTGGACCGCAGCGCCGAGACGCTCTCCGGCGGCGAGGCGCAGCGCATCCGGCTGGCCTCGCAGATCGGCAGCGGCCTCACGGGCGTGATGTACGTGCTGGACGAGCCCAGCATCGGCCTGCACCAGCGCGACAACGACCGCCTGATCGGCACGCTGCAGCACCTGCGCGACCTGGGCAACAGCGTGCTGGTGGTGGAGCACGACGAAGACATGATCCGCGCGGCCGACTACGTGGTGGACATGGGGCCGGGCGCCGGCATCCACGGCGGCGAAGTCGTGGCGCAGGGCACGCCGGCGGAGGTGATGGCCAGCGAGGCGTCGCTCACCGGCCGCTACATGGCGGGCACGCTGAAGATCCCGGTGCCGGCCAAGCGCAACCGGCTGGGAGAGCAGCCGGACCCGCAGGTGATCCGCATCGCGGGCGCGAGCGGCAACAACCTGAAGAAGGTCACGGTGGAGATTCCGGTGGGCCTGCTCACCTGCGTGACGGGCGTGTCGGGCTCCGGCAAGTCCACGCTGGTGAACGACACGCTCTATGCGGCGGTGGCCCGCGAGATCTACCGCGCCCACGAGGAGCCGGCGCCGCACGAAGGCATCGAAGGCATCGAGCACTTCGACAAGGTGATCAACGTCGACCAGTCGCCGATCGGCCGCACCCCGCGCAGCAACCCGGCCACGTACACCGGCCTGTTCACGCCCATCCGCGAGCTGATGGCCGAGACCGCCACCGCCAAGGAGCGCGGCTACGGCGCCGGCCGCTTCTCCTTCAACGTCGCGGGCGGCCGCTGCGAGGCCTGCCAGGGCGACGGCGTGGTGAAGGTGGAGATGCACTTCCTGCCCGACGTGTACGTGCCCTGCGACGTCTGCCGCGGCCAGCGCTACAACCGCGAGACCCTGGAAGTGCAGTGGAAGGGCCGCAACATCGCGCAGATCCTGGACATGACGGTGGAGGACGCGTACGAGTTCCTCAAGCCGGTGCCCGCCATCGCCCGCAAGCTGCACACCCTGATGGAGGTGGGGCTCTCGGACATCAAGCTGGGGCAGGCGGCGACCACCCTGTCCGGCGGCGAGGCGCAGCGCGTGAAGCTGGCCCTGGAGCTGTCCAAGCGCGACACGGGACGCACGCTCTACATCCTGGACGAGCCGACCACCGGCCTGCACTTCGCCGACACCGACCTGTTGCTGAAGGTGCTGCACCAGCTGCGCGACGCGGGCAACACCATCGTCGTCATCGAGCACAACCTGGACGTCATCAAGACCGCCGACTGGGTGATCGACATGGGTCCGGAGGGCGGCGACGGTGGCGGGACGGTGGTGGTGGCGGGCACGCCCGAAGAAGTGGCTGCGCACCCGCAGAGCCACACGGGGCACTACCTCAAGCGCCTGCTGTAGCCCCGTCATCCCCGCTCTCGTCATCCCCGCGTAGGCGGGGACCCAAGGCGTTGAAGGAAGCGGCCGGCGGGCCGCGTCCAGCTCCGGAAAGCCGTGGGTTCCCGCCTCCGCGGGAATGACGAAAGGGGCCTACAGGTGCCGCGCCCGGTCTTTCCTAGCATCCCTCCATACCAACCAAGTCTGGGAGAAACGAATGGAAATCCTCGGAATGATCGTCGTCGGCTTCATCGTGGGCCTGATCGCCCGCGCCGTGAAGCCGGGCAACGACCGGATGGGCATCATCATGACCACCCTGCTGGGTATCGCCGGCGCCTTCCTGGCGGGCTTCCTGGGACAGGCGATGGGCCTCTACACGACCGGCGAGCCGGCCGGGTGGATCGCCTCGGTGATCGGGGCGGTGCTGCTGCTGTTCATCGTGGGGATGCTGCGGGGGCGCTCGCATCATCGGGTGCGGTAGGCGCAAACCGGGTGTCGCGGTTCGCCTGCGGGCTCACCACGACCTACAGGGGGCGGGCTGCCGCCAGGACGGCCCGCGTGCGTGAGGCTTCCGCGCGCGCGGCTTCGCCGAAGTCCGCGCCACTGGAGGCATAGAGGATGGCGCGCGACGAGTTCACGATGATCGGGGCGTCGGGGCGCCAGCCCGCCTTCACGGTGGCGACCGCGTCGCCGCCCTGCGCGCCCACGCCGGGGATCAGCAGCGGCAGGGTGGGCGCGATCGCCCGCACCCGCTCGATCTCCGCCGGGTAGGTGGCGCCCACCACCAGCCCCAGCTGCCCGTTGAGGTTCCACGGCCCCTGCGCGAGCCGCGCGACGTGCTCGTACAGCAGGGGCTGGCCCTCGACCGAGGCCAGGCGCTGGTTCTGCAGGTCGTCGCCTCCGGGGTTGGAGGTGCGGCACAGGAGGAAGGCGCCCTTGCCGGGATACTTCAGGTAGGGCTGCACCGAGTCGAAACCCATGAAGGGCGACAGCGTCACCGCGTCGGCGCCGTAGCGCTCGAAGGCCTCGCGCGCGTACTGCTCCGCGGTGGAGCCGATGTCGCCGCGCTTGGCGTCCAGGATGACCGGCACGTGCGGGAAGCTGGCGCGCATGTGGCGCATCAGGTCTTCCAGCTGCGCTTCGGCCCGGTGCGCGGCGAAGTAGGCGATCTGCGGCTTGAAGGCGATCACCAGGTCGCCGGTGGCGTCGACGATGCGCGCGCAGAAATCGAAGATGCGGGCGGCGTTGTCC
Organism: Ramlibacter sp.; assembly: GCA_036401715.1. Lineage (GTDB taxonomy): Bacteria > Pseudomonadota > Gammaproteobacteria > Burkholderiales > Burkholderiaceae_C > Ramlibacter. Next base: position 4,482 of record DASWUI010000412.1, read on the forward strand.
TTCATGCCCGCGGGAAAGCGCGTGGGCTCGGGGTCCAGCCCCACGCACAGCATCGAGTCGTTGCGCTGCTGCGCGGCCTGGAGCATCTCGAGGAAGGTCATGCCCGGATTCTAGGAGCCTGCGTCCGGCCACAATGGCGCCCCATGCATGCCCTCTCCCGCCAGCAGCTGGTCGTCCTGGTCCTCCTCACCGTCACCTGGGGGATCAACTGGCCCGTGATGAAGCTGGGCGTCACTTCCTATCCGCCACTCACCTTCCGCGCCCTGTCGATGTGGCTGGGACTGCCGGTGCTGGCGCTCGGCCTGCTGGTGCTGAAGGTGCCCTTCCGCATCCCGCGGCGCGACTGGCGCGAGCTGTTCTGGCTTACCACCACCAACATGTTCGTCTGGCACGTGTGCATCATCCTGGCCGTGCGAACGCTCACCAGCGGCCGCGCGGCCATCCTGGGCTACACCATGCCGATCTTCTCGGCGGTGCTGGGCGCGCTGTTCTTCGCCTCGCCCCTCGGCCGGCGCGCCTGGACCGGCGTCAGCGCCGCGGCGCTGGGCGTGGTGCTGCTGCTCTGGCACGAGCTGACCAACCTCGCCGGCCGGCCGGTCGGCGTGCTGCTCGCGCTGGTCGCGGCGGCCTTCTGGGCGCTGGGCACGCAGATGCTGCGCCGCACGCGCATCGAGGCGCCGGCGCTGGCGATCTCCTTCTGGATGACGGTGTTCACGGCGATCCTGATGGCGGGGCTCGCCGTGGTATTCGAATCGGCCCAATGGACGATGCCGGACGCCACCGCCACCGGCGCCATCCTGTACAACGCGGTGCTGATCTTCGGCTTCGCGCACGCCGCCTGGACCTACCTGGCCCGCGGCCTGCCGCCGGTGGCTTCCACCCTGAGCGTGATGATGATCCCGGTGCTGGGCGTCTTCAGCGGCGCGCTCTGGCTGAAGGAAGCCGTGCACTGGCAGGACTGGGCCGCGGTGCTGCTGATGATGGTGGCGATCGCCTCGGTGCTGTGGCCTGCCCGCCGCCCGGCGGCCTGAAGGCGATCGCGCGCCTGTAGGACGGGGGCGCGTTTGCACGGCGAGGCCCTCCGCGCCCGCCCGGCCGGGCCCAATAATCCGCCAGGCGAATGAATACCTCCGTCGCATCGCGTCCCGAGAATTCCCTCGAGCAGCGCCTGCAGCTGCTGATCGAGGCGGTCACGGATTACGGCATCTTCCTGCTGGATCCGGAGGGGCACATCGTGTCCTGGAACAGCGGCGCGCAGAAGCTCAAGGGCTGGCGGCGCGACGAGATCCTCGGCCAGCACTTCTCCGTGTTCTATCCGGCGGAGGCGAAGGCCTCCGGCTGGCCGCAGGAGGAGCTGCGCCTGGCCAAGGCGCGCGGCCGCTTCGAGGACGAGGGCTGGCGGCTGCGCAAGGACGGCAGCCGCTTCTGGGCCAACGTGGTGATCACGGCCCTGTACGGCCCCATGGGCGAGCTGACCGGCTTCGCCAAGATCACGCGCGACCTGACCGAGCGGCGGCAGCAGGAGGAACAGCTGCGCGTCAGCGAGGAGCGCTTCCGCCTGCTGGTGGACAGCGTGCGCGACCATGCGATCTTCATGCTGGACACCGACGGCATCGTGCAGAGCTGGAACGCGGGCGCCCAGGCCATCAAGGGCTGGGACGCGGCCGAGATCGTCGGCCGCCATTTCCGCGCCTTCTACACGCCGGAGGACCAGGCCGCGCGCAAGCCCGAGCTGGAGCTGGAGGCGGCGCGCGCCAACGGCCGGGTCGAGGAGGAAGGCTGGCGCGTGCGCAAGGACGGCAGCCTGTTCTGGGCCGACGCGGTGGTGACGGCGGTGTACGGCGCCGACGGCCAGCTGCGCGGCTACGCCAAGGTCACCCGCGACATGAGCGAGCGCCGCCGGCTGGAAGAGCTGGAACGCTCCAGCCGGCGCATGAACGAGTTCCTGGCGATGCTGGCGCACGAGCTGCGCAATCCGCTGGCGCCCATCCGCAACGCGGTGACCATCATGCAGCTGGAGACGCTCGCCAGCCCGGTGCTGCGCAACTGCCGCGACGTGATCGACCGGCAGCTGACGCACGTGACGCGCCTGGTGGACGACCTGCTTGACGTGGGCCGCCTCACCACGGGGAAGATCACGCTGCGCAAGGAGCTGGTGCGGCTGGGCGACGTGGTCGCGCGCGGGGTGGAGATCGCACGACCCATCATCGCGGCGCGCCGCCACGCCTTCACCCTCGAGCAGCCCCAGGAACCGGTGTACGTGCAGGGCGATGCGACGCGCCTGTCGCAGGTGCTGCAGAACCTGCTGGTGAACGCGGCCAGGTACACGCCCGAAGGCGGCCGGATCCAGCTGCGCGTCTCCACCATCGACTCCTTCGTGTACCTGGCGGTCAGCGACAACGGCCGCGGCATCGCGCCGGAGAACCTGCAGGCCATCTTCCAGCTGTTCGTGCAGGCGGACACCGGCACCTCGGCCGGCTCGGAGAGCGGGCTGGGCATCGGCCTGACGCTGGCCCGCACGCTCACCGAGATGCACGGCGGCTCGATCGATGCCAGCAGCCCCGGCCTGGGCCAGGGCAGCACCTTCACCGTGCGGCTGCCGATCGCCTCCCAGGTCGCCATCCGAGAGGACGAGCAAAGGCGCGGCGAGGCCGCCGGCGGCTTGCGCGTGCTGGTCGTGGACGACAACCGCGACTCCGCCGACAGCGCCACCGACGTGCTGCGCCTGCTGGGCAACCAGGTGGAATGCGCCTACGACGGCGAGTCGGGCGTGGCGATGGCGCGGCGGCTGAAGCCGCACATGATCCTGCTGGACCTGGCCATGCCCGGCATGGATGGCTTCGAGGCGCGCCGGCGGCTGCGCGAAGGCGCGGGCGACGGCAGCAGTGCGCTGCTGGTGGCGATGACCGGCTTCGGCAACGAGGAAGACAAGCGCCGCACCCGCGAGGCCGGTTTCGACGCGCACCTGACCAAGCCGGTGGAGCTCGACGCGCTCGTGGCCCTGCTCAACGAGGCGCGCGGCCGCGCCGGCCCGCCGGCCGCGCGCGAGCGCCAGGAGTGAGCTTCAGGTCACCGTGAACTGGCCCATCATCCCGGCGTCCTCGTGCTCGAGGATGTGGCAGTGGTACATGAAGGGCGCCTTCTCCGAAGCCGGCTGCGTGAAGTGCACCAGCAGTTCCACCGGCTCGTCGACGATCACCGTGTCGCGCAGCCCCTGGTCCTCCACCACGGGTTCCTGTCCGCCGCGGCGCAGCACCTCGAAGTGCACGCCGTGGATGTGGAAGGGGTGCAGCATGACCATGCCGTCCACGGTCACTTCCCAGATCTCGACGTCGCCCAGGCGCACGCGCTGGTCGATGCGGGCCATGTCGAAGGGTTTCGCGTCGATGCGGTGCAGGCCGTGCGAGGCCATGCCGCCGCCCATGCCCATGCCCATGCCGCCGGAAGCGAGCACGATGCGGCGGCGACGTGCCGCCTGCGCGGGGGTCTTGGCGTCCCACTGTGCGAGCTTCGGCGGGATCGCCACCGTCGCCGCTTCACCCTGCGGCACGAAGCGCATGACGGACTGCGTGCGCCCCCGGGCCTGCGCCACGTTGATCATGCGCACGGCGCGCTTGTCCGAGAAGTCCACCAGGATCTCCGCCCGCTGTCCCGCCGCCAGGCTCAGCCGCTTGAGCCGCACCGGCGCGCGCAGCAGCCCGCCCTCGGCCGCGATCCAGTGGAAGTCGCGCCCGTCGTCGAAGGCGATGTCGAACAGGCGTGCATTGCCGGCGTTCAGCAGCCGCAGCCGCACCAGCCCCGCCGGCACCTCGGCCAGCGGCTGCGGCGCGCCGTTGACCAGCAGCACGTTGCCGTGCATGCCGTGCATCGCCGTCATGTGGTTCAGCGGGTAGACCAGGCGCTGCTCGCGGTCGAACAGCTTGTCCTGCAGCACGATCGGCAGGTCGTCCACGCCGTAGCGCGAAGGCAGTCCCAGGGCCTGTTCGCGCGCATCGCTCACGATCAGCATGCCGGCCAGGCCGGAGTACACCTGCGCGCCGGTGCGCCCGTGCGGATGCGCGTGGTACCACGCGGTCGCCGCCGGCTGCCGCACCGGCACCGTGGGCCGCCAGGTCGCGCCGGGGGCGATCACGTTGTGCGGCCCGCCGTCCACGTCGGAAGGCACCAGCAGCCCGTGCCAGTGCACGGTGGTGTCCTCCTGCAGCCGGTTGGTGACCGCAAGACGCACGTCCTCGCCCGAATGCACCCGCAGCGTCGGGCCGAGGTAGGCGCCGTTGTAGCCGGCGGTCGGGCTCGCGCGGCCGGCGAGGAACTCGGATTGCCCGGCCTGCGCCGTGAGCTCGATGGCCCCGCGCGCCGCACGCGCGTCCAGCAGCGGCGGGACCGGCAGCCGCGGCGCGTCCTGCGCGGCCGCGGGGCCGAAGGGAAAGGCCACGCCGGCGGCCTGCATGAACCTGCGACGATTCCAGCCCAAGGACAAGCCTCCTCCTAGGCGCGGTGGCGCTGCACCCGCTCGGACACCCGCTGGCGCAGGCGCAGGCGCGCGGCATCCGCAAGCATACGCCCGGCCCAGCGGTACACGTTGAATTCCTGCACGGTGCTGCGCAGGGTGGCCATGCGTTCGCGCTGTTCGGCCGGCGGCATGGTCAGCGCCTGGTACAGGGCATCGGCCGTCTCCTCCACGTGATACGGGTTCACCACCAGCGCCTCCGGCATCTCGCGCGCGGCACCGGCGAAGCGGCTGAGGACCAGCACGCCACGCTCGTCGTCGCGCGCCGCCACGAATTCCTTGCACACCAGGTTCATGCCGTCATGCAGGCTGGTCACCATGCACACGTCGGCGGCGCGGTACAGGCGCATCACCTCCTCGTGCCCGTGGTGCTGCGCGAGCAGCCGGATCACCGGCGCCTCCGGCCGCCCGAAGCGCGCGTTGATGCGCTCGGTGGCCCGCTGGATGCGTTCCTGGAAGGCCCGGTACTCCTCCAGCGCGCTGCGCGAAGGCGCCGCCACCTGCACGAAGGTGAACCGGTCCTGCCACTCCGGATGCTTCTCCAGCATGCGCTCCACGGCGTTGAGCCGCTCCAGGATGCCCTTGGTGTAGTCGAAGCGGTCCACGCCGACGCCCACCCGGTGGCCGTGCGGAATGCCCAGGCGCTCGAACAGCTCGGCGCGGCACTGCCCCGGCGAGGGCCATTCGCGCGCTTCCTCCGGCGAGGGCCACTCGATGGAGATCGGGTAGCTCTCCACCAGCGTCTGCTCGCCGCCGAAGGTGATGGTGGAGTGCTCGTGCTCGATGCGCGCCTCCAGGTAGCGGTCCACGGTCTCGATGAAGTTCTTGCAGTGGAAGCGGGTGTGGAAGCCCAGGATGGTGCTGCCCAGCATGCCTTCCAGGATCTCGCTGCGCCAGGGGCAGATGCCGAAGGACTCCGGGTTGGGCCAGGGAATGTGCCAGAAGGTCAGGATGGTCGCCTTGGGCAACTTGCGCCGCACCATCGCCGGCAGCAGCGCGAAGTGGTAGTCCTGCACCAGCACGACCGGGTCGTCGCTGCGCGCCTCGGCGATCACCGCGTCCGCGAACAGCTGGTTGACGTGCCGGTAGTGCTCCCAGTCCTGCTCGCGGAACACCGGCCGCACGTGGGCCACGTGGCACAGCGGCCAGAGACCCTCGTTGGCGAAGCCGTAGTAGTAGCCCTGTTCCTGCTCCTCCGTGAGCCAGATGCGGCGCAGCAGGTAGTCGTCCTCGCCCGGGGGCAGCGCCACGCGGTCGTGCCGGTCCACGGCCTCGCGGTCGCCGTTGCCGCTGCCGTGCGCGATCCAGGTGCCGGAGCAGGCCCGCATCACCGGCTCGACGGCGGTCACCAGTCCGCTCGCCGGGCGCAGCACCTTCAGGGTGCCGTCGGCCTGCCGGATGTGGCTGTAGGGTTCGCGGTTCGACACCACGATCACCTGGTCGCCGCGCAGCTGCGTGCGCAGCAGCGACTGCAGCCGCTCGGCATTCCACACGTCCTCGGAGCGCTGGCCTCGGCGCACCTCGTCCTCCAGGTCGCGCAGCCGCTCGCGCAGGTCGGCGGCCAGCGGCGCGAGCTCGGGCGAGGGCGGCAGCAGCGGCCGCACCAGCCCTTCGCCGCGCAGCAGCGCCTGCGCGCCGGAGACCCAGCCGCGCCAGCTCAGTTGCGCCACGACCACCGTGACCAGCGCAATCGCCGCGCCCAGGCTTCCGATCAGGATGATCAGGTACTTGCGCGTGTCCTGGCTGCGCCGCTCGATGAAGCTCAGGTCGTGCATGAGCACGAGGTCGCCCGCCGGCCCGGCCTCGCTGGCGACCGGATGGAAGCTCACGTGCACGGGGCCGCCCTCGATGCGCATCATGGCCTCGCGGGTCGCGGCCAGATCCTTCGCCTCCTCGCAGCCCAGCTCCTTCGGGAAACGCGCCGTGCGCCGCACCACCTGGCCGCTGTTGCACCAGCCGATCGCGACCAGCCGCTCGTCCTGCACCGCGCGGTCGAAGATCGCCTGCAGCTTGCGGCCGCGGGTCTCCGAGTCGGTGAGCGAGTCGGACAGCGCGTTGGCGACGAATTCCCCCCTCATGTCGAGGTCGCGCGCGAACCAGCGCAGCGTCAGCTTGTCCATCAGCGGCAGCGCCAGATAGGCGGTGCCGGTGAGGATGATCACCAGGGGGACGAGGAAGCGAAGTTGAAGGCGGAATGTTTTCAATGGTCTGGGTCCTGCCGGCTGAGCGGCACAGCATTCTGACAAAAGCACTACCGCAGAGTTCCGCGCGGCCCGCATTTGTCCAAATGCATATACTGTCACCCGCCGTCCGGAACGGCATGATTCATTTCAGGTCGCACCTGCTTGCCGCCCCGTGCGCGGGGCGGCCTTTCCCGCGCCCGGACCGCCGCTCCCTGCACTGATGACCAGCGACAACCTGCCGGATGACATCAGGCGTTTCGTCCTGACCAGCATCCCCTCGGTTCCCTACCTCGAGGCACTGCTGCTGCTGCGTTCGCAGCCGCAGCAGGCCTGGGGAGCGGCCGCCGTCGCCCGCCGGCTCTACGTGCCGGAGGCCAGGGCGGCCGAGCTGCTGCGCGCCCTGCAGGAGTCGGAGCTGGTGGCGTGGACCGAGGGCGAAGGCTTCCGCTATGCGCCGCGCGACGAAGCACTGCGCATCACCATCGACACGCTCGACCGCCTGTACGCCACCCGGCTGGTGGAGATCACTTCCCTGATCCACACCCGCGTGGAGAAGCGCGCGATGCAGTTCGCCGACGCCTTCCGCTGGAAGAAGGACAACTGAATGGCCGCCGGCATCTGCCGACGATCACTGACGCGACTGCACCTCCGGGGACGAGCCGCTGCTTTACCTCGAGTCTTCCCCCGCGCCAAGCGGGATGCCCGCGCCGCGCTCGTCGACGCCGAGTTCCTCGATCAGCCGCGCGAGGTCGCGGTCCAGGCGCGCGAGCGTCGGCTTGTCCAGCCGGCCGAGGGCCTCCGGCAGCACGCCGGTGAACGGCCCCGGCGCCTTGGCCAGCACGCGCGCGCCGCGCGGCGTCACCTGCAGCTGCACCGCCCGCCGGTCCTCGCCGCCGCGGTCGGACACGACCAGGTCCCTGTCGACCAGCACGCGCAGCAGGTTGCTGGCCGTGGACTGGTGGATGTCCATCGCGCGCGCGAGGTCGCCGACGCCGATGCCCGGGTGCGCCTGCACCACGCTCAGCGCCCACAACTGCGCGCCCGAGATGCCCGCCTTGGTCTCGACCGCCCGGAAGTGGCTCTTGACGGCGTTGAACACGAGGCGGAAGCGGCGCAGCACGCGTGCCGCGGGCTCCGGCGGGACGGCGCGCGGCGCGGGCTTCTTGCGTGGGGGACTGCGGGTGGCCATGGCGCGATCTTAGGGCCGGACGCATCGGGTCTAATCGTCCCTGCACCGGATCCCGCCATGCTTGCCTACTTCACCCTGCCCGTCACCCCCTTCCAGCAGAACTGCTCCGTGGTCTACGACGACGCCACGATGCAGGCCGCCGTGATCGACCCGGGCGGCGACCTCGATCGCCTGCTCGCCGAGATAGCCCGCCGCGGCCTGAAGCTGGAACAGATCTGGCTGACGCACGCGCACATCGACCACGCCGGCGGCACCGCCGAACTGGCGCGCCGCCTGGACCTGCCGATCATCGGGCCGCATCCGGCCGACCAGTTCTGGATCACCGGCCTGCCGCAGCAGAGCGCCATGTTCGGGTTCCCGCCGGCGGGCAGCTTCACGCCCACGCGCTGGCTGCACGACGGCGACACGGTGGAACTGGCGGGCCACCGCCTGAACGTGCGGCATTGCCCGGGGCACACGCCGGGCCACGTGGTGTTCCATTCGCCGCAGATGCAGCGCGCCTTCGTGGGCGACGTGCTGTTCGCGGGCAGCATCGGCCGCACCGATTTCCCGCAGGGCGACCACGCCACGCTGATCGCGAGCATCACCGGGCGGCTGTGGCCGATGGGGGACGAGACGGTGTTCATCCCCGGGCATGGGCCGGAGAGCACCTTCGGGCGGGAGCGGAAGACGAATCCGTACGTGCGGGGGACGTAGGTGGCGGCAGGGCGTGCCGCGGTTCGCCTGCGGCCTCACCCCTCGATGTCATTGCGGGCTTGACCCGCAGTCCAGTGCGCGTCAGCGCCGCGCGATCGCCTGCCGGTAGAGGCCTTCCACCCGCGGAATGTTGTCCTGCAGGCGCCGCATGCGGTCGGTGCCGGACGGGTGCGTCGACAGGAAGCTGCTGCTGCCGTTGCCGCCGCTCGCCCGCGCCATCTTCTCCCACAGCGACACCGAGGCGCGCGGGTTGAAGCCGGCGCGCGCGCCCATTTCCAGGCCGACCAGGTCGGCCTCGATCTCGTCGTCGCGGCTGAACTTGAGCGTCAGCAGCTGGGTGCCGATGTTGGCGGCGACGTCGCCGAGCTGGCCCAGGCCGAACAGCTGCGCGCCCAGCGACAGCAGCGCGCCCGTGCCCTGGCTCTTGGCGATGCGCTCGCGCGCATGTTCGCGCAGTGCGTGCGCCATTTCATGGCCGACCACCATGGCCAGCTCGTCGTCGGACACCTGCAGCTTGTCGATGAGCCCGGTGAACACGGCGATCTTGCCCCCGGGCATGCAGAAGGCGTTGATCGACTGGCTGCCGATGAGGTTCACCTCCCAGCGCCAGCCCCGCGCATCCCGGTTCCAGCGCGGCGCGTCGGCGATGAGCCGCGATGAAATCGAACGCAAGCGCTGCAACTGGGGGTGGCTTTCCGGCGCGAGCGCCCGCTTGGCCCGGGCTTCCTGCAGCAGCTCGCCGTACTGCTGGGCGGCGGCCTGCTCCAGCTCGCTGGCCGGCACGAGCGTGCGCAGGCGCGAGCTCTCGCCCACGTTGACCTGGGACAGCGCGGAACCGGCGACGGTGCTGCCTGCCGCGAGCAGGAATGCACGCCTTCCCATCCACGAAGACGACTTGGCAGCACAGAGTTGGCACATGGGCAAATAATAAGCAAGAAGCAAGGACAACATGTCAGACCCTACCGCCATCCCGGCTCAGATACCACCTGCGAAACCCACCTGGGCCGAAACGCTGCGCGTCTACACCGAGCCGGCGACGCTGCGCATGCTGTTCCTCGGCTTCTCGGCGGGACTGCCGCTGCTGCTGGTGCTGGGCACCCTGAGTTTCCGGCTGCGCGAGGCCGGCGTCGATCGCACCACCATCGGCTTCCTGTCCTGGGTCGGCCTGGCCTACGGCGTGAAGTGGATCTGGGCACCGCTGGTCGACCGGGTCCGCCTGCCGCTGCTCACGCGCTGGATGGGACAGCGGCGCAGCTGGCTGCTGCTGTCGCAGCTGCTGGTGATGGGCGGGCTGGTGGGCATGGCGCTGGTCGACCCGAAGGCGGCGCTGGATCCCATCGTCTGGTTCGCGGTGATGGTCGCCTTCGCGTCGGCCACGCAGGACATCGCGCTGGACGCCTTCCGAATCGAGTCCGCCGGCAGCGAACGCCAGGGCGCGCTGGCGGCGGCCTACCAGACGGGTTACCGCCTGGCGATGATCTGGGCCGGCGCCGGCGTGCTGTGGATCGCGGCGCGCTCCGAGACGATCACCGCCGACGTCTACGAGCACGGCGCCTGGCAGACCGCCTACCTGGTGATGGCGGCGTCCATGCTGGTGGGCGTGGCCACCGTGCTGCTCTCGCGCGAGCCCAAGCCCCGCGACGCGCAGGCCGACCGCAACGAGCGGGCAGCGGTGGCGCAGGCCTTCGCCCGCGAGGGGCTGAACTTCGTCTGGCCGCAGGCGCTGATGTTCTTCGTGCTGATCGCGATGCTGGCCGCGATGGTGCGCGCCTCCTTCGGCACCATGACCCTGCCCGAGTTCGCGGTCTACCTGGTGCTCGGCGCCGTCGCGGTCGCGGGGCTGCGCTACGGGTGGGGCACCCGGCGGCCGCTGCACCTGCGCATCCCGCCGGCGGCGGCCCCGGTGGCCGCCTGGCTGGAGGTGGTGATCGTCGAGCCCTTCGCCGACTTCTTCCGGCGCTATGGCTGGCACGCGGCGCTGATCCTGGCGCTGATCGCCGTCTACCGCATCAGCGACGTGGTGATGGGCATCATGGCCAATCCCTTCTACGTGGACATGGGCTTCACCAAGGACGAAGTGGCGGCGGTCAGCAAGGTGTTCGGCGTGATCATGACGCTGGTGGGCGCCTTCCTCGGGGGCGAGCTGGCGCTGCGCATCGGCGTGATGCGCACGCTGATGCTGGGGGCGATCCTCAGCGCCGCCAGCAACCTGCTGTTCGCCTGGCTGGCCGGCATCGGCCACGACGTGCGCATGCTGGTGTTCGTGGTCTCGGCCGACAACCTCTCCAGCGGCATCGCCTCGGCGGCCTTCGTGGCTTACCTGTCCGGCCTGACCAACATCCAGTACTCGGCGACGCAGTACGCGCTGTTCAGCTCGCTGATGCTGCTGCTGCCCAAGTGGATCGCCGGCTTCTCGGGCAAGTACGTCGACGCCTTCGGCTATGCCAACTTCTTCGTCAGCACGGCGATCCTCGGCCTGCCGGTGCTGGTGCTGGTCTGGCTGGCGACGCGCAATCTCACGACCCGGCCTGCCGAGCGGCCGAAGGTGGACGCGGACGACTGACGGGGGCTAGGAAGCCGCCTCCTGGGCGAGCACGCTGCGCTGCACCTTGCCCAGCGCGGTCTTGGGCAACGCCGCGCGGAAGAACCAGCGGCGCGGCAGCTTGAAGCGCGCGAGCCGCTGCCGCAGGTGGGCGGCGAGCTCCTCCTCGTCGGCGCGCGAGCCCGCGTTCAGCACCACCGCCACCGCCACCAGTTCGCCCCAGCGCGCATCGGGCACGGCGAAGGCCGCGCACTCGGCCACCGCCGGATGCTGCGCCAGCACCTGCTCGATCTCGGCGGGATGGATGTTCTCGCCGCCCGAGATGATCAGGTCCTTGGCGCGGCCGACGATCCGCAAGCTGCCGTCCGCCGCCTGCTGCGCCAGGTCGCCGGTGGCGAACCAGCCCTCGGCGTCGCAGGCCGGCAGGTCCGGCCAGTAGCGCCGCACGATGTTCGGCCCGCGCAGCAGCAGTTCGGCGGCGTCGCCGTGCGGCGGCCCGAGGCGCGCTTCCACGCCCGGCGCCGGCCAGCCGCAGGAGCCCACGTGGTCCATCGCATGCGCGGGCGGCAAGGCCACCGAGAACGGTCCGGTCTCGGTCGCGCCATACACGTTGCACACCGGAATGCCGCGGTCATGGAAGGCGGCCACCAGCGGCTGCGGCAGCAGGCTGGAGCCCGCCCACACGGCGCGCAGGCAGGACAGGTCGGTCGCCGCCCACTGCGGGTGCTCGATCAGCGCCTTCATGGTCGCGGGGACCTGCAGGGTGAGGCTCGGGCGCTCGCGCGCGATGCATGCCAGCGTCTCGCCCGGATGGAAGCGCGGATGCAGGATCACCCGCGCCCCGGCGTACAGCGCCGGCAGGGTCTGGATGCACAGGCCGCCCACATGGAACAGCGGCAGCACGGTCAGGACCGTGTCGGCCGGGCCCAGTTCCTGCACCTGGGCGGCGATGCGCATGTTGGCCAGCAGGTTGGCCTGCGTGTGCACCGCCGCCTTGGGCCCGCCGGTGGTCCCGGAGGTGTAGACCAGCAGGACGGGCGCCTCGGGTGCCGCATGCAGGGGAGCGGCCGGCAGGCCGTCCTGCTCCAGCGCCTGCAGCGCTTGCGCGGCGATGCCGCAGGCGCGGGCGAGGTCCTGGGCCGCCTGCGCCCAGTCGGCGTCGTGC
>DASWUI010000413.1:0-3817 GCA_036401715.1 Ramlibacter sp.
GCCAAGCCCATCACGCTGGCGCGCGGCGAGCGCCACGGCACGCGCGTGCGCCTGCTCGGCCTGGCGGCGCTGCCCTCGCTCGCCGACTACGCGCGCTGGCTGCAGCAGCCCGGGCCCTGGGTGGGCGGCTTCGACTTCCCCTTCGGCCTGCCGCGCGAACTGGTGCACACGCTCGGCTGGCCCACCGACTGGCCGGCGCTGATGCGCCACTACGCGGCGCTGCCGCGCGAGCGCATCCGCGCCGAGTTCGCCGCCTTCTGCGCCGCGCGGCCGGCGGGCGCGAAGTTCGCCCACCGAGCCTGCGACGCGCCGGCGGGGTCCAGCCCGTCGATGAAGTGGGTGAATCCGCCGGTGGCCTACATGCTGCACGCGGCCGTGCCGCTGCTGCTGGACGCCGGCGTGCACATTCCCGGGCTGCACGAGGGTGATCCGCAGCGGGTGGCGCTGGAGGCCTATCCCGGCCTGCTGGCGCGCGAGCTGATCGGGCGGCGCAGCTACAAGAGCGACGAGAAGGCCAAGCAGACGGCCGACCGCCTGATCGCGCGCAAGGACCTGGTCACCGCGCTGGAGCAGGGCCGCACGCGGCTGGGCCTGCGGCTGAAACTCACGCACGCGCAGGCCGATGCGCTGGCGGCCGACGCCAGCGGCGACAGCCTCGATGCCGTCTTGTGCCTGGTGCAGGCCGCCTGGGCGGCGCAGCATGGCGCGCCGCGCTATGGCCTGCCCGAAGATCTCGATCCGCTGGAAGGCTGGATCGTCAGCGCCTGACATGCTCTACCGCTTCCTCGCCGACGCGGTGCTGGTGTTCCACCTGGCCTTCGTCGCCTTTGCCGTGATGGGCGGCCTGCTGGCCCTGCGCTGGCGCTGGATGCCGCTCGTGCACCTGCCCGCGCTGGCCTGGGCGGCCTTCGTGGAGTTCAGCGGCTCGATCTGCCCGCTCACGCCGCTGGAGAACGCGCTGCGCGCCGCCGGGGGCGCCCAGGGCTACCCGGGCGGCTTCGTCGAGCACTACCTGCTGCCCATGCTCTATCCGGCCGAACTCACGCGCACGGTCCAGTACGTGCTGGGCGGCGGGCTGGTGGCGTTCAACGCGGTGGCCTACTTCCTGGTCTGGCGCCGGCGCAGGCGCTGAGCTGCAGCGCGGCCGTGCGCGTGGCGCGCGTTTCGGCTAGCCTTCGTCCATTTCGTGCTCGGGAGCTGCGATGGGCGACACGAGGCGGTGCGCGCGATGAGCGAGGTACGCAAGGGCCAGTGGCCGGGGTTGCATCCGCGCGAGGAATTCCGAGAGCGCTTCCTCGCGCAGTTCAAGGACCCGGCCTACCGCGCCGAGCAGGAGGCGCTGGAACGGCTGGAGGCGATCGCCTGGGACGCCTACCGGGAAGGGCGCAAGGCGCCCCTGACGCGCAAGGCGGGGCCGGAGTTCAGCGATCCGGACTACGAGCTCTCCGTGGAGTGGTACGAGACCCGCGAGCGCCTGCGCCTGGCGCAGGCACGCTGGGCCGAGGCGGCCACGCGCTCGCGCGTGCTGGTGATCGCCTGCGCGAGCCGCAACGACGGCTCCTGCCCCGGCGAGATGTCCAAGACCTTCCGGCTGGCGAAGATCGCGCAGGAGGTGCTGGACGCGGGCGGCGTCGAAACGGACCTGCTGGACCTGAGCCTGCTCATCTCCGACTACCGCCGCCACATCCATCCCTGCAAGGGCTGCGTGTCCACCGCCATGCCCCTGTGCCACTGGCCGTGCAGCTGCTATCCCAACCACGCGACGGCGCAGGTGGGCGACTGGATGGCGGAGATCTACGAGCGCTGGGTGTCGGCGCACGGCGTGCTGCTGGTGACGCCCACGCACTGGTACCAGGTGAGCAGCCCGCTGAAGCTGATGATGGACCGCCTGGTGTGCGCCGACGGAGGCAATCCCGACCCCACGGCCACCGGCGGCAAGGACCCCGCGAAGGCCAAGGACCTGGAGCTCGCCGGCTGGCCGTATCCCAAGCACCTGGCGGGACGCACCTATGGCGTCGTGGTGCACGGCGACGTCGCCGGCATCGAAGGCACGCGCCGCGCGCTGTGCGACTGGCTGGACTGGATGGGCCTCGTCGATGCCGGCCCGCAGGCGCGGCTGGACCGCTACGTCGGCTACTACCAGCCGTATGCGACCAGCCATGCGGCGCTGGACGAAGACGTCGCCGTGCAGGAGGAAGTGCGCAACGCCGCGCGGGCACTGCTGCAGGCGGTGGCGCAGCTGCGCCGCGGCGAGCTCAGTGCACCGGGACGCGAACTTCGGCAGCCGCGGCCGAAATGAGCGCGCGGCGCCGCCGGGCTCAGGGCGCGGCCTCCTGCAGCCGCCGCCGCAGTTCGGTCTTCAGCACCTTGCCGTAGTTGTTCTTGGGCAGCGCGTCCACGATCTCGTAGCGCTTGGGCCGCTTGAAGCGGGCGATATGCTGCAGGCACACGGCATCGAGGCCGGCCGGGTCCACGCTGCGTCCGGGCTGCGGGACGACGAAGGCCACGACGACCTCGCCCCATTCGGGATCCGGCGCGCCGACCACCGACACCTCGGCCACGCCGGGCGCGAGCAGCAGCACCTCCTCGACCTCGCGCGGGTAGATGTTGGAGCCGCCGCTGATGATCAGGTCCTTGCTGCGGTCCTTCAGCGTGAGGAAGCCGTCGGCGTCCAGGCTGCCCATGTCGCCGGTGAACAGCCAGCCCTCGCGCAGCGCGGCCGCCGTTGCCGCCGGGTCCTGCCAGTAGCCAGCCATGACCGTGTCGCCGCGCACCAGCACCTCGCCGACTTCGCCCAGCGGCAGGTCGCGCCCGTCCGCATCCGTGACGCGCACTTCCACCGGCGTCTGCGCAACGCCCACCGAAGCGAGCCGCTGCGCATGACGGGGATGTGCCGTGTCCAGCAGGTGGGCGCGCGACAGGGCGGTCGCCACCATCGGCGTCTCGCCCTGGCCGTAGATCTGCACGAAGCGCGGGCCCATCACCCGCAGCGCGCGGCGGATGTCCTCGGCGTACATCGGGGCGCCGCCGTACACGATGGTCTTGAAGCCTTCGCCGTCCAGCCCCTGCGCTTCCGCGTGGTCGACCAGGCGCTTGACCACGGTGGGCGCGGCGAACATCGTGAGGCGGCCGATGTCGCGCGCCAGCCCGAAGATCTCGGCCGGCTCGAAACCGCCCGAGGCGGGCACCACGTGGCGCGCGCCCGCGATCATGTGCGGGATGGCATAGATGCCCGCGCCGTGCGACATCGGCGGGCCGTAGACGATCGCGTCGCGCGCATCGATCGCATCGACGTCGACGAAGTAGGTCAGGCCCATGGTCAGCAGGTTGCGCTGCGTGAGCATCACGCCCTTGGGCTTGCCGGTCGTGCCGCTGGTGTAGAACAGCCAGGCCAGGTCGGTGGGTGCGCGCGACTGCAGCGGCGCCGCGTCCCCCTGCAGCAGGGCCTCGAACTCCCGCGTTTCCACGTCGACGCAGCGGCCCGGCACCTGCAGCCCGGTGCCGACGTCGGCGGTGACGAAGGCCCAGCTGGCCTGGGCGTGCTGCGCGATCCACTGCGCCTCGCGCAGGTGCAGCTTGGCGTTCACCGGCACGATCGCCAGGCCGGCCCACCAGCAGCCGTACATCAGCTCCAGGTAGGCGGGGTGGTTGCGCCTGAACAGCAGCACGCGGTCGCCGGGGACGAGTCCCTGCGCCCGCAGCGCGCCGGCGAGGGCGGCGGCGCGCGCGGCCAGCGCGCCGTAGTCGTGCCGCAGGCGATCGCCGTCGTACAGCGCCGGCCGGCCGGGGTGCGCCAGGGCGATGCGGCGCAGCGTGT
>DASWUI010000414.1:0-3855 GCA_036401715.1 Ramlibacter sp.
GGCGCCCGCGGGCCGCGCGGCGCAATACGCGGCGAAGGTCTCGCGGATCTGCGGGCGCGTCAGGCTGGCGTAGTGGCGCATGCACTCGCGCCAGCCGGTGGGCCAGCCGAGGTGCTCGACGAGTTCACGCGGCAGCCCGAAGGGGAAGTCGAAGCCGGCGATCCAGGCATGCGGCGCGCGCAGCCACTCGGAAAATGCGGCCAGCGATTCGAGCTTTTCCAGCCGCGTCAGCTGCACCCGGCCGCCGACGGCATGGCCGATGGCCAGGACCACCGGCTTGCGCCGCGTGGGCGTGCTGGAGAAATCGCAGCCGGCCAGCAGCACCGGTCAGCTTCGGCCGCAGATGGCGGCCGTGGCCGCCAGGTCCTCCAGCAGCGCCAGCGAGACCTTGCCGGAGACGGCATACGGATCGAGCTCCGGCTTCTCCGAGTACTTCAGCAGGATGGAATGATTGAGCTTGGAGATGTTCACCTGGCCCATGCTCCAGCCGCTGAAGCGTCGCTCGAAGATTTCCTCGTAGTGCAGCAGCGCGACGTCCTTGTGGCGGCGGTCCTGCTGGATGCTGCCGTACAGCTCGCTCACCTGCATGCGGCCGCCCTCGATGCACTGCAGGAAGATGCCGTCGCCGTAGCAGAGGATGCCGGTGATGCCGCTGACCGGGTTGTGCTGCCGCGACTGCGCGAGGATGGAGTCGATCGCCTGCGGGCTCGTGTCGACGGCGCGGCTGCAGTAGAGGAGGCGGACCAGCATGTCAGACTCCGCCGAGCCGCCTCAAGGAGGCTGAAGCCCCCTCGGGGGGCAGCGACCCACACGTAGTGGGGGAGCGTGGGGGCATCATGTCCTCAGTCCTTCTGCGGGATCAGCGCCAGGAACTCGCGCCGCAGCGCCGCGTTCTTCAGGAAGGCGCCGCGCATCACCGAGTTGATCATCTTGCTGTCGAGGTCCTTCACGCCGCGCCAGGCCATGCAGTAGTGCCGCGCCTCCATGATGACGGCCAGGCCGTCGGGTTGCGTCTTCTCCATGATCAGGTCGGCCAGCTGCACCACGGCTTCTTCCTGGATCTGCGGGCGGCCCATGATCCATTCGGCCAGGCGCGCGTACTTGGACAGGCCGATCACGTTGGTGTGCTCGTTGGGCAGCACGCCGATCCACAGCTTGCCGATGACCGGGCACAGGTGGTGGCTGCAGGCGGAGCGCACCGTGATCGGGCCGACGATCATCAGCTCGTTGAGGTGCTCCGCGTTCGGGAACTCGGTGATCGTGGGCGGCTTCACGTAGCGGCCGCGGAACACCTCGGTCAGGTACATCTTGGCCACGCGGCGGGCGGTGTCGCCCGTGTTGTGGTCGTTGGTGGTGTCGATCACCATGCTGTCCAGCACGCCCTGCATCTTCTGCGTGACCTCGTCCAGCAAGGCCTCGAGCTCGCCCGGCTCGATGAACTCCGCGATGTTGTCGTTGGAGTGGAAGCGCTTGCGGGCGGCCTCGATCCGCTCGCGGATCTTCACCGACATGGGCACGCCCTCGCCGGGGTCGGCCGGGGTGAGCTGGCTGGACGGATCGGCTTTCATGAGCATGTGCGCCATCGTAACACCGCGGGCCATTTTCCCGGTTCGCGAGGGACATCCCCGGCCTGCCGCCCCGGATCGAGCGCCGTCGCTACGTTTTTGCTAGCGAATCACAGGTGGAGCAGGGCTTCCAGGTCCTGCAGCGTATTGGCCTCGTGCAGCGGCTTGTCGTGCCGGATCCGCAGCATCCGGGGAAAACGCACGGCGATGCCGCTGCGGTGGCGGCCGCTGCGGTTGATGCCCTCGAAACCCAGCTCGAACACCAGCATCGGCCTGACGCTGCGCACCGGGCCGAACTTCTCGATGGTGTTCCTGCGCACCAGGGCGTCGACCTGGCGGAATTCCTCGTCGGTCAGGCCGGAATAGGCCTTGGCGAAGGGCACCAGCTGCAGGGCGCCCTCGGCCGGCGGCTCCTTGCGGGCGATCGCCGCCAGCACCGCGTCGGCCTCCTCCCGGTCGCGCGGGGCGCGGTTCCACACCGCGAACGTGTAGTCGGTGTGGATCGAGGACCGGCGCCCATGCCCCGGCTGCGCGTACACCAGCACGCAGTCGATGGTCATGGGATCGATCTTCCACTTCCACCACAGCCCTTCGGCCTTGGTGCGCCCCGTGCCGTACGCGGCGTCCAGCCGCTTGAGCATGAAGCCTTCCACGCCGCGCCCGCGCGACTGCTCCCGCCTGCGCGCGAACTCGTGCCAGGACGCGGCGGTCTCCACCGGCGACAGCTTGAACCCGGTGCCGGCCAGCAGGGCCTCCAGGCGGGCGCGGCGTTCGCGCTGGGTGAGGCCGCGCACGTCGGCGCCGTCCTGCTCCAGCAGGTCGTAGGCCATGAAGCTCACGGGCGCGTCCGCCAGGATCTTCTTCGTGACGTTCTTGCGGCCGATGCGCTGCTGCAGCAGCGCGAAGGGCGCCGGCCGGCCGACCATCCCGCCGCTCTCCGGGTCCGGCTCCTCCTTCCACACCAGGATCTCGCCATCGAGCACCGTGCCGTCGGGCAGCGCCTGCGCCAGCGCCTCGATCTCGGGGAAACGCTCCGTCACCAGCTCCTCGCCGCGCGACCAGATCCAGGCCTTGCCGTTGCGGCGGACCACCTGGCCGCGGATGCCGTCGTATTTCCATTCCACCATCCAGTCGGCCACGGGACCCAGCCGCGGGGTGAACAGCTCGGGCGGCAGGTCCAGCTGGTGCGCGAGGAAGAAGGGATAGGGCTGCCCTTCGTCGCGCTGCTCGGGAACGCCCTCCTGCGCCGCGGCGACCAGGGCTTCGTAGCGCTCCGGCGAAGGCATGGCCTTGCCGTCCGTGTACCCCATCATGCGCTGCGCCACCCGCTTGGCGTCGATGCCCGCGTGGGCGGCCAGCGCCCGCTGCACCAGCAGCTTGCTCACGCCGACCCGGAAGCCGCCGCCCACCAGCTTGGTGAGCAGGAAGCGGCCGAGCGTGTCGAGCTCCCCCCAGTACCGCGCGACGCGGCTGGCCACTTCCTCGTCGGGCAGCCCGCGCAGCGGGATCAGCCGGTCCTCGACCCATTCGGCCAGCCCCACGTCCGAGGGTTCCTCGCCGCGCGGCAGCACCAGCGCGATGGTCTCCGCGAGGTCGCCCACGGACTGGTAGCACTCGTCGAACAGCCAATGGTCGATCTGCGCCAGGTGGCAGGCCAGCCCGACCAGCGAGGCCGTCTTCACCACCTGGCGCGGCTTGCCGCCGGCGAGGAAGTAGACCGCCCAGGCGGCGTCGCGCGGCGGTGCCTCGCCGAAGTAGCGCGCGAGCGCTTCCACCTTCTCGTTGGTGGAGGTCGTCGCGTCGAGTTCGCTGAAGAGGCGCGAGAAGCGGCGCATCTCACTCGCCCGCATCGGCGGCGGGCTGCACGTCCGCCTCGACCACGTCGTCGCCGTATTCCGTGTCGAAGGACTCCGCCTGCAGGCCGCGCTCGCCCAGGTAGCGCACCATCGCCGCGGCGCTGCCGTGGGTGACGATCACGCGCTGCGCGCCGGTGGCCGCGATCGCCTCGTGCAGCCCCGGCCAGTCCGCGTGGTCCGACAGCACGAAACCCCGGTCGTAGCCGCCGCGCCGGCGATTGCCGCGCACCTGCATCCAGCCGCTGGCGAAAGCGGTCCGGGCCTCGCCGAAGCGGCGCAGCCACGGGCTGGCGGCGGCGCTGGGCGGGCAGACCACCAGGCAGCGGCGCAGGTCCGCCTTGTCCTTCACCTCGGTCACCATGCGCGTGTCGGGCAGCGACACGCCGGCGGCCCGGTAGGCTTCGTTCAGCGGCTTCACCGCGCCGTGCACGACG
>DASWUI010000415.1:0-2722 GCA_036401715.1 Ramlibacter sp.
CAGCGAGCTGCGCGTGGGCGCGCACGCCGTGCGCGCCGTGCGGCCGCAGCCGCGCGAGCTGCTGGCGCACGGCACCCTGTACGCGCACCTGGTGGCCGCCGACGAACCCGAGGAGGAGCTGTTCCTGCGCCGCATGCGCTCGGAGCTGGACGCCCTGGGCGTCCGCGGCGAGCCGGTGTGCGGCCGCTGGCAGACCACCGAAGCGGGGCGCCTGGTCGGCTGCAGCCTGATGCTCTCGGGGCTGGAGCGCGAGCAGTCGCTGCGCGTGCTCCGGCAGGGCCTGGGCGCGCACCGGCGCCTGGGCTGCGGCCTGTTCGTCCCCCACAAGTCGGCCGCCGCCGTCGGCGCGCCGGACTGATCCGTCCATCCACCCACCCACCGCACGAGGAGACCAGCGACCCATGGCCTACGTCGTCAACGGCGAAGAACTCGAAACCGACGAGCAGGGCTTCCTGCTCGCAGCCGACTACCGCGACGAGGTGGCGCAAGCCATCGCCGCCGCGGAAGGCATCGCATTGACCGATCCGCACTGGACCGTGATCCGCTACCTGCGCGACGAGTACCGCGAGCACGGCCACACGCCCAACTTCCGCAACATGCTCAAGGGCCTGGGCGAGACGATGCCGGGCTGCGACAGCAAGTCGCTGTACGACCTGTTCCCCACCGGGCCGGCCAAGCAGGGCGCCAAGGTCGCGGGCCTGCCGCAGCCGCTCGGCAAGGGCGGCTACTGAACGCCATGGCCCTGCCCGACCTGCCGACGCCGCGCCTGAAGACGCAGTGGTTCCGCCACGGCGAGGGCCGCGGCGCGGCGCAGCAGGCCAGCGCCGCCGCCTTCATCGTCTGGCGCATCGCGCGCCACACCCTCGACCGCACGCGGCGCGCGGGCTACGACGTGGACATCGGCGCGCCCTACTTCCGCTTCCTGCGCGAGGTGCTCGCCTTCCTCACGGCCATCGCCGACCGGATCGCCCACGCGCGCCTGGCGGCGGAACAGCGCGCCGAGTTCACGTCCGCCATGGTCCACCACCTGGCCCGCATCCTGCAGGACAGCCAGGACGACCTGCTGGGCCCGCCGCCGGCCGGGCAGCCCTCCAGCGGCGACAGCTTCATCGACCTGGTCAACGAGCTGGCCGTCCACTACGCCGAGTTCGGCGCCGACCCCAAGGTGCCGCCCGAGCCGGGCAGCTTCGAGCCGGACTTCGCCTTCCTGCGCTACCTCGGGCACCGGCTCGAGGCCACGGTTCCGCCCAAGGACCGGCGCTGGGTGCAGGACCAGGTGATCGCCTGCGAGGCGCCGGAAGCGGTGGCGATGCTGCAGCGCTCCCTGCGCGACCTGTTCGAGCCGCCGGCGCGCCGGGCGCGGCGGCAAGCCGTCAGCGGCGACTGAAGCCATGAACGCCATCCTGCCCCGCCGCGGCACCAGCCCCTTCGACCTGGACGACGATGCCGCCTACCTGCGCTGGCGCGACACCCGGCTGGCCCTGCGTCCGCGCCGCGCCGGCGACCTGCTGGTGGCCGTGCACGACGCCTGCCGGCTGAGCACCATCGAACGCGCCGCCCTGCATGCGGCCATCGAGCGCGGCGGCTTCGCGCTGTACCGCACCGAACTGCGCCGCGACGACCCCACGCTGCCGCGGCGCCTGGGCGAGCAGCTGGGCATGCAGCGGCTGGACGCCAACTGGCTGGCCGGCGAGGACGGCGTCTCGCGCATCGCCGTCTCGGCGGCGAGCGACGGCGCGGGCGGCTTCATCCCCTACACGGACCGCGCGATCGGCTGGCACACGGACGGCTACTACCACCCGGAGCAGCGGCGCATCCGCGGCATGGTGCTGCACTGCGTGCGGCCCGCGCGCGAAGGCGGCGAGAACCGCCTGCTCGATCCCGAGCTGGCCTACATCGCCCTGCGCGACCGCGATCCGCGGCTGGTGCGGGCGCTGATGCAGCCGGATGCGATGACCATCCCGGCACGGGCCGACGAAGCCGGCGTCGCGCGGGCGGAACAGTCCGGCCCGGTCTTCTCGGTCACCGAGGACGGCCGCCTGCCCATGCGCTACCCGGCGCGCACCCGCTCCATCGCCTGGAAGGTGGACGAGGCCACCCGCGAGGCGGTGGCCGCGCTGCAGGAGGTGATGGCGGGCTCGCCCTGCGTCTGGCGCGTGCGCATGGAAGCGGGCATGGGCCTGGTCGGGCACAACGTGCTGCACGACCGCAGCGCCTTCGTCGATGCGCCCGGGCGGCCGCGGCTGGTGCTGCGCGCGCGCTTCCTCGACGCCCCGGGGGAGGTGCCATGGCCCAATGGGTGAGCATCTGGCGGGCCGCGCAGCTGGCCGGCGTGCCGCGTGCCGTGCTGCAGCAGCGCGTGCGCGCCGGCGAGCTGGAGGAAAACGACGGCCAGGTGTCCACGGCCTCGCTGCTCGCGCTCTATCCGCAGCTGCAGCTGGAGGCGGCGGGCCTGGCCGAGCGCGTGGCCCGCATCCGCGACGAGGCCTTCGGCAAGCGCGTGCGCGAGCGGCTGCTGCCCAGCCAGGAGGTGCTGGCGCAGCGCCTCTTCCACCAGAGCCAGGAACTCGCCGACCTGCGCCGCCACCTGCAGCGCTACCACGCGCTGGTGCTGGAGCTGCGCGACGCGGTGCGCGCACAGTCCGAGGCCGCGCCCGGCGACGAGGCCTTGCAGCGGCTGGCGCATCAGGCGACGACGGGCCTGGCGCGCGTGCTGGCCACC
>DASWUI010000416.1:0-2023 GCA_036401715.1 Ramlibacter sp.
GCCGCCTCCATGTCGACGTGGAACAGCTCCAGCGCCTCGACGAGCCGCACGCGGGCATCCATCCCGCGCAGTTCCACCCGCAGTTCCTGCGCCTCCCCCAGGTGCCGGTTGAGCGCGAACACCGCGGTGCGGCGCGCGGCCGCGTCGTGCGTGGCGCTGGCCACCAGGTAGGGCAGCTCCGGGTGCAGCCTGCCGGGCCGGCTGGGCGCGTCGATCACCGGCCGCAGCACCACGCCGCGTGCATGCCGCGCGGCCAGTGCGAAGGGATGGAAGATCGTCTGCCGCCAGGCGGGGCCGCCGGGCTCGGTCCGGATGGCCCCGATCGCATTCACCAGCTGCGCGAGGCAGGCGGTCTTCACGCGGTCCGCGTTGTTCATCAGGACCGACAGCGCGCCGCCGGCAGCCAGCGCATCCTCGAAGTTGTAGACCTCCTCGACCAGGCGCGGCGCGCGCGGCCATCCCGGCTGGTAGGCATGCGCACCGGCGCGCGCCTTGTACCAGATGTTCCACTCGTCCACCGCCAGCTTGATGCGCTTGAGCGAGTGCCGGCGCGCAGCGACCGCGTCGGCGATCGCCGCCACCTCCCGGATGTGCAGGTCCATGCGGTCGATGTTGCCGAGGAACTCCCAGGTGTCGGCGTGCGGGTTCTCGAAATAGGCATGCACCGAGAGGAAGTCCACCTCCTCGAAGCATTGCTCCAGCACCTCGTATTCCCAGGCCCCGAAGCCGGGCAGCTCGCGGCTGGACGAGCCGCAGGCCGTGAGCTGCACCTCGGGGGAGATGCCGCGCACCAGCCGCGCCGTGTCGCGCGCGAGCCGCCCGTACTCGCCGGCGGTCTTCTGGCCGATCTGCCAGGGGGCGTCCATCTCGTTGCCCAGGCACCAGGCGCGCACGCCGTGCGGCCGCTCGCAGCCGTGCCGGCGCCTCAGGTCCGACAAGGCGGTGCCGCCCGGGTGGTTGCAATACTCCACGAAGCGGCGCGCATCGTTCGCGCCGCGGGTGCCGAGATTCACCGCCAGCATGGGCTCGACACCGGCGGCCCGGCACCAGGCAATGAACTCGTTGGTGCCGAACTGGTTCGTCTCGGTCGAGTGCCAGGCGAGGTCGAGGCGCACCGGCCGCTGCTCGCGCGGGCCGACGCCGTCCTCCCAGTCGTAGCCCGAGAGGAAGTTGCCGCCGGGATAGCGCACGATGGTCGCGCCCAGCTCGCGCGTGAGCGCCAGCACGTCGCGGCGCAAGCCGTTCTCGTCGGCGCCCGGGTGTCCGGGCTCGTAGATGCCGGTGTAGACGCAGCGCCCGAGGTGTTCGACGAAGGCGCCGAAGATGCGCCGGTCCAGCTCGCCGACGACGAAGTCGCGGTCCAGCGTCAGGCGCGTGCGGATCATGCGGGGGCGCCCGCCCTCAGCTCCATTCCGGCCGCAGCGTGAAGCGCGCCGTGAGGGTCTCGCCCGGTGCCAGCCGCGCGCCGCCCAGCGGGCCGCGGCCGTAGCGCGGCAGCAGGTTCAGCCAGTCGGTGCACTGGCTCACCGGCTCCGCGCAGAAGTGGTCGTGGCCGCGCGGGCAATAGAGCACGAAGTAGTCCAGCGGGGACTCCGCCTCCATGGTGAGGCTGCGCGCCGGGCCGTGCGCGTCGGCCGGCCACTCGATGCGGGTGGAGTGCTCCCAGCCCACGAAGTTGTTGTCCAGGTCCAGCCCGGCGAGCTCGACGCCCTCGCGCAGCGCCCGCACCGGCCCGCCCTGCTCCAGCTCCACCGGCATCACCTCGGCGTCGCCGCGCCACATCGCCTGCGCGGGACTGGCCAGCTGCGTGCCGCGATGGTGCGGGAAGTAGGGATGGTGGCCCATGCCCACCGGCATGGCGGCGCTGTCCTCGTTGGTGACGGACAGGGTCACCGTCAGCACGCGCTCGTGCAGCAGGAAGTGCTGGCGCGCGCTGAAGCTCCAGGGCCAGGCTTCGGCCGCCTCGACGGCGAGCGCCAGCGAGGCCTGGGCGTCGTCCGCGGCCGCCAGCTCCCAGGGCAGC
>DASWUI010000417.1:0-4319 GCA_036401715.1 Ramlibacter sp.
GCCGGTGCTCGCGCGCATGCTGCCGGCCGCCGCGGTGGTGCAGCGCCCGGACGGCAGCTGGAAAGAGTTCTGAGCTGTCTGCCAAAAGCGACAGGCGGCACCCGGAGGAAAGGCGCGGCCGGAACGACGAACGGAAGGCCGCGCGTTTTTTCGCGCGCCGCGGGAGCAGTTCTGCACAAGAGGCAAGGTGTAACCAGATTTAACGATTGCAACAGGCGCCCGGCAATGGCATCCTCCGGTGGGAATGACGGGGTTTGCCGCCCCACAGAGGAGAGAAGAAAGATGCAAGCACACACGCCATCCGCCACTGCCACCAAGACGCGGCCCGGCGACGGTCCCGCGAGCGAGTTCCTCACGTTCCGGCTGGGGTCGGAAAGCTACGGCATCGAGATCCTGAAGGTGCAGGAAATCCGCGGCTACGAGACGCCCACGTCCATCGCCAACGCGCCGCCCTTCATCAAGGGCGTGATCAACCTGCGCGGCGTCATCGTCCCCATCCTGGACCTGCGCATCAAGTTCCAGCTGAGCGAAGCCCGCTACGACGACTTCACCGTCGTCATCATCCTGAACGTCGCCGGCCGCGTGGTCGGCGTGGTGGTGGACTCGGTGTCCGACGTGCTGACGCTGGCGGAAGACAACATCCGGCCCACCCCGGAGTTCGCATCCGCCACCTTCGACACCAAGTACATCACCGGACTGGGCACCGTCGACGAGCAGATGATCATCCTGCTGGACATCGAGAAGCTCATGACCGGCGCCGACATGGCGCTGGTGGACAGCGCCGTCCACTGAAAACCGGGGCGACGCATGCTCTCCCGGAATCGCGCGGGTGCAGGGGCGCACGCCGCGGCGCCCGACATCGACCCTGCCGCGCAGGGGTTCTTCCGCCGCTCGACGATCCGCGTCCGCCTGACCGCCGGCTTCCTGTCGGCGGCCTTCATCATGGCCCTGCTCGGCGTGCTGGGCGTCTGGCAGCTGCAGCAGCTGTCCGACTTCGCCGCCACGCACCCCGGACCGCAGGCGCTGCAGGCGGCGACCCGATCGGCCCAGGCCGTGATGATGGGGATCGCGCTGGCCGTCGTGGCCACGCTGTTCTGCGTCTGTTACCCGCTGGTGGTGGCGATCGTCAAGCCGATCCGGGTGGCGGCGCGCATCGCCACCAAGGTCGCCGCCGGCGACCTGACCGTGCGCGTGCGCACCGGCGGCAGCGACGAGGCCGCGCAGCTGATGCAGGCGCTGGCCGACATGACCGGGCGGCTGCGCGAGGTCCTGGGCAACGTGGTGCAGGGCGCGCACGAGGTGGCCGACCGCAGCGGCGAGATCGTGCGCGGCAACCTGGACCTGGCGCAGCGCACCGAGGAACAGGCGACCACGCTGGAGGAAACCGCCAGCTCGATGGAGCAGCTCACCTCCACCGTGGCGCAGAACGCCGACCATGCGCGCCAGGCGAGCCAGCTCGCGCTGGATGCATCCGCCGTCGCCCGCCGCGGCGGCGAGGCGGTCGACCAGGTGGTCAGCACCATGGACGAGATCTCCGATGCCTCGCGCAAGATCACCGAGATCATCAGCGTGATCGACGGCATCGCCTTCCAGACCAACATCCTGGCGCTCAATGCGGCGGTGGAAGCCGCGCGCGCGGGCGAGCAGGGCCGCGGCTTCGCGGTGGTGGCCGCCGAGGTGCGCAGCCTCGCGCAGCGCAGCGCCGCCGCCGCCCGGGAAATCAAGACGCTGATCGGCGCATCGGTGGAGAAGGTGAACGCCGGCTCCAGCCTGGTGGACACCGCGGGCCACACCATGGTGGAGGTGGTGCTGTCGGTGGAGAAGGTCAGCGCGCTGATCGCCGAGATCGCGCAGGCCAGCCAGGAGCAGAGCTCGGGCATCGGCCAGGTGAACACGGCCATCGCGCAGATGGAGCGCGTCGTGGAGCGCAATGCCTCCATGGTCGACCAGGCGACGCAGGCCACCGAGGCCATGAACGCCCGGGCGGCGGCGCTGCTGGACATCGCCAGGCGCTTCAGGCTGGAGTCGCAGGAGGGCATGGCGCCGCCGCCGGCGGCCGCGCAGCCCGCGCCCGCCGCCGTGGCACCGATCCCCTTCAGGGCGGCCCCGCAGCTGCCGCCGGCATGGTCTGCGCGCGTTGCGGCGGGCGCGGCGGAAGCGCCGCGAGGATGACGTCGTATCGTTAGAAGAAAGCGTTGAGGAGCTGCGGAAAGCATGAGAATCTGGCACAAGATCCTGGTCGCACCAGGCCTGGCGATCGTCTTCCTCCTGGGATTCGGCGCCATTTCCTACGGCGTGGTGGACCGCCAGAACGTGGCCCTGGAAGACCTGGCGAAGAAGCGCCTGGCCGGCGTGGTGACTGCCACCGATGCCGCGCAGGACATCGGCGAGGTGCACGCCAACGTGTACCGGCTGTTCACCTGGATCACCAACCTGTCCGAGGACCAGGTGAAGAAGGCCACCGGCGCGCAGAAGGTGAAGGTCGAGGCGGTGATCGGCTCGCTCACCAGGTTCCGCGACCAGCCGCACCTGACGTCGGAGGAGCGCAAGCGCGTGGACGCCGTGCTGCCGATGCTGGCCAGGTACAACCGGCTGGCCGACGATGCGATCGACACCAGTACCGGGGACGTCTCCACCGGCGCGATGATGATGCAGAACGCCGACTCGCAGTACCAGGCGATGGTGAAGAACCTCGACGAGCTGGTGCAGTTCGAGAAGAAACTCGCCCAGGAAAGCTACGAATCCGCAGCCACCGCCTCGCGCACCGCCTCCTTCCTGCTGCTGGCCATCCTGCTGGTCGCCGTGGCCGCTTCGGTGATCGCCGCGCTGCTCATGAGCCGCGCCATCGTGCGCCCGCTGCACCAGGCCATCCGCGCCGCCGAGCAGATCGCCGTGGGCGACCTGAGCACCGACGTGCGCGTGCGCGGCCAGGACGAGACCGCCGACCTCCTGCGCGCGCTGGCCGACATGACGCACAACCTGCGCCAGCTGGTCGGCGAGGTCGCGGGCGGGGCCCACATGGTGGCCGACACCAGCGCCCAGATCGCGCAGGGCAACCAGGACCTGTCGCAGCGCACCGAGGAGCAGGCCAGCACGCTGGAGGAAACCGCCAGCTCGATGGAGGAACTCACTTCCACGGTGTCGCTCAACGCACAGAACGCGCGCCAGGCCAGCCAGCTGGCCATGGGCGCTTCGGACGTCGCGCGCCGCGGCGGCCAGGTGGTGGGCCAGGTGGTGAGCACCATGGCCGGCATCTCGGAGTCCTCGCGCAAGATCGGCGACATCATCGGCGTGATCGACGGCATCGCCTTCCAGACCAACATCCTGGCGCTCAACGCCGCGGTGGAGGCCGCGCGGGCGGGCGAGCAGGGCCGCGGCTTCGCGGTGGTGGCCGCCGAGGTGCGCAACCTCGCGCAGCGCAGCGCCGCCGCCGCCAAGGAGATCAAGGGCCTGATCGGCGAGTCGGTCGACAAGGTGGACACCGGCGCCAAGCTGGTGGACAACGCCGGCAAGACCATGGACGAGATCGTGGCCTCGGTGAAGAAGGTCAGCGACCTGATCGCCGAGATCGCCGCGGCCAGCGAGGAGCAGGACGCCGGCATCCAGCAGGTCAACACGGCGGTCACGCAGATGGACCAGGTGGTGCAGCAGAACGCCTCGCTGGTCGAGGAGGCCGCCGCCGCCACCGAGTCGATGAAGTCGCAGGCCGCGGCGCTGCTGCAGATGGTGGCGCGCTTCAAGCTCGGCGAAGGACATGCGCAGTACACGCCGGTGCAGCCGGTCGCCGCGCGCGAACCGGCCCGTCCGCCGCAGCCGGCGGCAGCCGCGCCCATCGAGGTGAAGCCCGGCGACGCCCGGCTGCCGCCCAGCTTTGCCGGCGTGCTCGGCGCGCCCGCGGCCAGGCCGGCCGGCGGGGAGTGGAAAGAATTCTGAGGTTCGACCAACCATGAGCCAACCCGTGGCGGAGCCGACCCGGTGAGCGCGAACCCCGAATTCGCCTTCGCCGGCGCGGCTGCCCTGAGCGACCGCGACTTCGCCACCGTGCGGCAGCTGATCGCGGAATACGCGGGCATCAAGCTGAGCCTGCAGAAGCGCAACATGGTCTACAACCGGCTGCAGCGGCGGCTGCGCGCGCGCGGCATCGCCGGCTTCGGCGAGTACCTCGAGCTGGTGCAGCGCGAAGACTCCGACGAGCGCGAGGCCTTCGTCAACGCGCTCACCACCAACCTGACCGCCTTCTTCCGCGAACCGCACCATTTCGACCTGCTGCTGGCCCGCGCCCGCGAGCGCGCCGGCCGGCGCGGCGCGCCCCTGCGCTG
>DASWUI010000418.1:0-8694 GCA_036401715.1 Ramlibacter sp.
GCTGGCGCTCAAGCAGGCGCTGTCGCTGCTGGTGGCGCAGCGCCGCCCCTCGCACTACCTGAGCGAGACCGGCGCGGAGGAGCTGCGCGAACTCACCGACGTCCACCTGCGGCTGCTGGCGGAGGCCGGCATCCTGGGCACTGCAGTGCGCGACGCCGCCTTGCCGCTGCCCCTGCACCTGCGCAGCACCCCGGTCATGGCGCCGGCGCCCTCCTTCGCGGGGACCAAGGCCGCCACCGCGTTGCGCAACCGGCTGCTGGAGCTGCTGGAACTGCCCGGCGCCTACGACCTGGACCGGCTCGACCTGCGGGTGCGCAGCACCATCGCCACCGACGTGCAGCAGCAGGCGAGCGCGGTCCTGCGCGGGCTGGCCACGCGCGAGGGCGCGCGCCGCGCCGGGTTGTTCGGCGACTCGCTGCTGCGCGAGCGCGACGACCCCAGCCGCATCAGCTACAGCTTCACGCTGTTCGAGAGCACCGGCAGCAGCAACCTGCTGCGCGTGCAGACCGACAACCTGGACCGTCCCTTCGACCTGAACGAAGGCGCGCGCCTGGACCTGGGCTCCACCTCCAAGCTGCGCACGCTCATCACCTACCTGGAGCAGGTGGCGGCGTTGCACCGGCGCTGGGGCACGCTGTCGCCCAGGGAACTGGCCGCCCTGCGGATCCGCCGCGAGGACGCGATCTCGCTGTGGGCGCGCGGCTACCTGGCGCGGGCCCGCGACCGCGGGCTGCGGCCGATGCTGGAGGCCGCGATGGACCGGACCTACTCGGCCAACCCGGGCGAGCGCTTCTTCACCGGCGGCGGCCTGCACACCTTCAACAACTTCGACGCGCGCGACAACGGCCGCAGCATGACGCTGCGCGAGGCGATGAGCCGCTCGGTGAACCTGCCCTTCATCCGGCTGATGCGCGATGTCGTGCGGCACGTGATCGCCACCAGCCCGGCGATCGACCCCACCGTGCTGGACAACCCGGCCGACCCGCGCCGCCATGCCTACCTGGAACGCTTCGCCGACGCCGACGGCGGCCAGTACATGCGCGACTTCTGGCGCAAGTACCGCGCGCTCGGCCCGGAGCAGGCCGAGGCGCTGCTGCTCAAGGAAGTGCGGCAGGCCGCCGTGCCCATGGCCAACGCCTTCTTCGTGCTGCAGCCGCAGGGCAGCGTCGAGGACCTGCGGCGCTTCCTCGCGCGGTGGCTGCCGCGCGCGGCGGGCCAGGCGCCCGAACTGCACGCCGCGCACGGGCCGGGTCGCTGGGGCCTGCAGGACCGCGGCTACCTGGCGGGCGTGCATCCGCTGGAGCTGTGGGTGGCCGGGCACCTGCGCCGGCATCCGGGCGCCAGCCTGGCCGACACGCTGGCGGCGGGCGCGGCGGCGCGCAAGGAGGCCTACGCCTGGCTGTTCAGGAGCCGCAACAAGGCGGGACACGACCGGCGCATCGCCGAGCAGATCGAGAAGCAGGCTTTCCGCGAGATCCAGCAGGCCTGGCAGCGGCTGGGCTACCCGTTCGGGGCGCTGACGCCGTCCTATGCCGCTGCGCTCGGTGCCTCCGGCGACCGCCCGGCGGCCCTGGCGGAACTCGCGGGCATCATCGCCAATGGCGGGCTGCGGCTGCCGCTGACGCGGCTGCAGAACCTGGACTTCGCCGTCGGCACGCCCTACGAGACCCGCTTCGTGCGCAAGCCGGGGCCGCCCGAGCGCGTGCTGGACGCGGCCGTGGCCGCCACGGCGTGGAACGCGATGCGTTCGGTGGTGGAGGAAGGTACCGGGCGCCGGCTGCGCGGCGCCATCACCGGCCGCGACGGCCGGCCCGTCCCCATCGGCGGCAAGACCGGCACCGGCGACCACCGCTTCGACGTCTACGGCGCGGGCGGGCGGCTGATCTCCTCGCGCGTGGTGAACCGCTCGGCGACGCTCGTGTTCGTGATCGGCGAGCGCTACTTCGGCACCCTCATGGCCTACGTGCACGAGCCGCACGCGGCCAGCTACCGGTTCACCAGCGCGCTGCCCTCGCAGCTGCTGAAGGCGCTGGCACCGGTGCTGGAGCCGCTGGTGCGCGGGCGGGGCTGCGGGGCGGACCGGCCGGGGACGGCGGAGCTGGGCTCGGGAATGCCGGTGGGGGCGAAGCGCTGAACGCCTCTCCGCGGAGCGCCTCAGCCGCCCTGCCGCTGCTCCAGCTCGCGGATCAGCGTCTTCATCTCCGCGATCTCCTGCTGCTGCGACTGGATGATCTGGTCGGCCAGCTGGCGGGCCCGCGGGTCCGAGATGCGCGCGCGCTCGCTGGTCATGATGGCGATGGAGTGGTGCGGGATCATGGCCTTCATCCAGGAGACGTCGTCCACCGTGGCCTGGCTGCGGACGAGCGCCAGCGCACCCAGGAACACCGCCGCGCTGGTGGCGACGATCGCGACGTTCGCCTTGCGGTTGCCGTACATGCCGCGCATGAAGCCCAGCATCACCAGCGCCATGGTCGCGCCCATGAGGCAGGCCATGTACAGGCGGGTCTCGCTCCAGAACACATGGTCGAGCGTGTAGGTGTTCAGGTACATCAGCCCGTACATGATCACGGCCGACGTGGCGACCATCAGGAAGAAGCGGGGATAGCTGCCTTGCATGTCGAGTCCTCTCGCGCCGCTGCACGCCGCGCCCGGGACCAGCTTAGGCCGGGCAGCAGCCGCGGGCTGTAGGAGCTTCGCTGAAATGGCTTTGTGGCAATGCAGTCGCTGCGCGGCAGGACGGCGGCCGGGCTTGCAATTTGTGGGGGTGGCACCCGCGGCGCGCGCATCGCCCGGACAATGGACGCATCCCACCAGGAGCACCGAATGACCGCGCACCCGATCGCCAGGCTCAAGCGCATGGACCAGGACCGCGACAACCTGCCGGGCGAACACTGGCTGACGCTCGCGGCCGGCATGGCCCTCTGGGTCGCCACGCGCAAGCATCCCTCGGGCGCCGTGCGCCTGCTGGCCGGCATCGCCGGCGGCTTCCTGGTGGCGCGCGCGGCATCCGGGACCGGGGTTCCGCGGAGGCTGAAGCACCTGGTCCCGTACGCGGGCTGGGAGCCGGGGACCTCGGCGATGCCGAAGCGGGTGGCCTGAGCGTCATTCCCGCGGGGGCGGGAATGACGGCGACTTCACGCCTCGTACGCGCGCTGCAGCGCCCGGTCGACCGACGCGCGCCCCGCGCCGCTGATCGCCAGCGACACCATGACCACCAGCAGGGCCAGCGCGAACTCGTAGCCGTTCTTGGCCATGAACAGGCCATTGGCGAAGTGCACGCTGAAGATCGCCACGACCATCGTGAAGGCCAGCGCGATCGCCGCCGGCCGCACCAGCACACCGGCGATCAGCGCCAGCCCGCCGAAGAACTCGGCGCTGCCGGCCAGCAGGGCCATCAGGTAGCCCGGACCGAGGCCGATGGAATCCATCCACTGCCCGGTGCCTTCCAGGCCGTAGCCGCCGAACCAGCCGAACAGCTTCTGCGCGCCGTGCGCGACGAAGAGGATGCCGACGACCACGCGCAGCACCAGGGGGCCCCAGCCGGCGTCGGTGCCGACGACGCGTTGAACGATGGATTTGCTCATCTGGATCTCTCCTTCAGTGGTGGACGGGCGTTCACTGCGCGTTGCGCGCCTGGCCGGCGACGGTCGCCGGCACTTCCGCGGGACGGCGGGCCAGCCAGGCCGAGCCGCTGTCTTCGCGCGTCATCGCCGCGACGCGTTCGCGCGCGGCGATGTAGTCGGCCACGACCTGTGCGCGGGTCGCCGTGCCCTGGAAGCCGCGCAGCGGGTTGTACGCGATCGACCAGGGATTCACGCCGGACTGCCTGAACGCCGCCTGTTCGGCCTGCACTTCGGCGCGGCTGCGGTTCGACAAGAAGGGGCTGGTGTCGACCGTGATGTCGTCGGCGAAGGCGTTGCCGGCGGCAGCAGCGGCGGTGGCGAGGATGGCGATTGCGAGCTTGCGGTTCATGTTCATCTCCAGGTTGGGTTGCGACGGCCGGGAGCGACATCGCATGGTGCTGCCGGCGTGGACTGAACTCTAGGGATCGATCGCCGAAGGAAAAACAGGCGCGGCGTGCATGCTTCGTTGCCGTCGCCGCAATAATCACCGGCCCCGCGCGCGCTGGAACGCCACTACGATGCGCGGCAGGCACCCGGAGAACTTCAGTGAGCGGATTCCTCGAACACGGCAAGTGGCACGACGGCTGGTACGACACGCGCGCCAGCCGCGGCGAGTTCGTCCGCACCACCTCGCAGTTCCGCCAGCGCGTCAGCGCCGACGGCTCCACCGCCTTTGCCGCCGAGGCCGGCCGCTACCACCTGTACGTGTCGCTGGCCTGTCCGTGGGCGCACCGCACGCTGGTCGCGCGCGCGCTCAAGGGACTGGAGGACGCGATCTCCGTTTCCGTCGTCGAGCCCGTGATGACGCAGGGCTGGGCGTTCAGCGAGGCGCTGCCCGACCACCTGCACGGATCCGGTTTCCTGCACCAGCTGTATTCGCTGGCCGACCCGGACTACACCGGCCGCGTGCTGGTGCCGGTGCTGTGGGACAGGAAGACCCGCACCATCGTCAGCAACGAGTCCAGCGAGATCCTGCGCATGCTGAACGACGCCTTCGAAGCGTTCGCGACGAAGAAGGTCGACCTCTATCCCGCGCCGCTGCGCGAGGAGATCGACCGCGTCAACGGCTACGTCTACGACAACATCAACAACGGCGTGTACCGCTGCGGTTTCGCGACCGAGCAACAGGCCTACGAGCGCGCCTTCGACCGCCTGTTCGCGGCGCTGGACTGGGTGGAGGCACGACTCGCCGCGCGCCCGTACCTGGTGGGAGACCAGGCCACCGAAGCGGACTGGCGCCTGTTCACCACGCTGGTGCGCTTCGACGCGGTGTACGTGGGCCACTTCAAGTGCAACCGCAACCGCATCGAGGACTTCCCCCACCTCTCGCGCTACCTGCGCACGCTGGTGCGCGTGCCGGGCATCCGCGCAACGGTGGACATGGCGCACATCAAGCGGCACTACTACATGAGCCACCCGCACATCAACCCGACGCGGGTGGTGCCGGCAGGCCCGCGCCTGGCCTTCCTGGAAGACTGAGGAAGAAGCCCCCCGTCGCGGCCGGAGGGCGGGGCAGCTCAGGGTTCCAGGTCGAACACCAGCACCTCGGCATCCCTGCCGTCCGTGAGCGCGATCGCGGACTCGTCCTGCAGCCTGGCGGCATCGCCGCCGCGCAGGGCCTGCCCGTTGACCTTCAGCTCACCGCGCACCAGGTGCACGTAGTACTTGCGCCGCGCGTCGGCCACCAGGGTGGCCTGCTCGCCGGGGTCGAACAGCCCCGCGTACATCCGCGCGTTGGCGTGGATCACCACCGAGCCCTCGGCGCCGTCCGGCGAAGCCACCAGCCGCAGCCTGCCGCGCTTTTCCTCGGCGCCGAAGCGCTTCTGCTCGTAGCCCGGCGCGATACCGCGCGCGTCGGGCAGGATCCAGATCTGCAGGAAGTGCGTGACCTGGTCCTGCGAGTGGTTGAACTCGCTGTGCATCACGCCCGTGCCGGCGCTCATGCGCTGCACCTCGCCGGGCGGGATGGTCTCCACGTTGCCCAGCGTGTCGCGGTGCGCCAGCTCGCCGCTGAGCACGTAGCTGACGATCTCCATGTCGCGGTGGCCATGCTGGCCGAAGCCCTGGCCGGGCGCCACGCGGTCCTCGTTGATCACGCGCAGGTTGCCCCAGCCCATGTGCTTCGGGTCGTGGTAGTCGGCGAAGGAGAAGCTGTGGAAGGACTTCAGCCAGCCGTGGTCGGCGAAGCCGCGGTCCTCGGACTTGCGCAGGGTGATCATGAGGGCTCCTTTCAGGGGGTGGATCGGATTCGAGCATCCAATGTAGGGACGACGGCCGCCCACGCCAACGGCACCGCCGTCAGTCGCGCATTGCGCTTCGGTCAATAATCCCGCGCATCCAACGATGAGGTGCAGATGGACCGGCTTCAATCCATGCGGGTGTTCCAGCAGGTCGTGGAGGAGGGCGGGTTCGCGGCGGCGGCGCGCAAGATGGACCTGGCCCCGGCGGTCGTCACGCGCCTGGTCAGCGACCTGGAGCAGCACCTGGGCGTGCGGCTGCTCCAGCGCACCACGCGCCGGCTGTCCCTGACCCAGGCCGGCGAGCGCTACCTGGAGCGCCTGCGTCCCATCCTGGCGGAGATCGACGACGCCGACGCCATGGTGCAGGCCGAGACGCAGGAGATGAGCGGCATCGTGCGCGTGCTCGCGCCGCCGGTGGCGGCCACCCACACGCTGGCGCCGGCGATCGCCGCTTTCCAGAGGCTGCACCCCAGCGTGTCGGTGGACGTGCACGTGGAGGACTCGCCCGACCCGGCGGTCCACGAGTTCGACCTGGCGGTGATGAACAGCACGGCGCTGGTGGACCCGAACGTGATCGCCCGCCCCATCATCCTGAGCCAGGCCGTGTTCTGCGCCGCGCCGGACTACCTGAAGCGCCACGGCGAGCCGAAGGTCCCCGAGGACCTGCTGCGCCACCGCGTCCTGCGCCTGCGCCTGCCCAACGTGCGGCTGGGCCCCATGCGCCTGCTGGACCCGACCCGCGGCGACGCGCTGAAGGAACTGGAGGTGCCGGCGGTGATCACCGCCAACCACACCGACACGCTGCTGCGCGCCACGCTGGAAGGCGCCGGCATCAGCAGCCAGCCGGTGGACCTGCTGGCGCCGCTGCTGCACGCCGGCACGCTCAAGCGCGTGCTCGCGCCGTGGATCACGGCGCGGCTGACGATGGTCGCGGCGATCCCGAGCCGCAAGTACATGCCCTCGCGCACGCGGGCCTTCATGGACCACCTGATCGAGCACTCGCGCAGGACGGTGCAGGGCCTGGGCATCGACCTGCCGCAGCCTTGAGGAACGTCATCCCCGCGCAGGCGGGGTCCCGAGGCTTTCGGGAATGCGGACGCCTTGGATCCCCGCCTGCGCGGGGATGACGGGAGGGCGGGGATGACGGGAGGGCGGGGATGACGGGACAGCGGGGCTGACGGCGTGACCGATCAGCCGAACAGCTTCTTGGCGATCTCCGCCACGTGCCGGCCCTGGTACTGCGCCATCCCCAGCTCCTGCTCGCTGGGCATGCGCTCGCCCTGGGCGCCGGCGATGGTGGACGCGCCGTACGGGCTGCCGCCCTTGATCTCCTCCAGCCCCATCTGCCGCTGCTCGGCATACGGCAGGCCGACGACCACCAGCCCGTGGTGCAGCAGCGTGGGGATGAAGGTCAGGATCGTGCTCTCCTGCCCGCCGTGCTGGGTGGCCGACGAGGTGAACACCGAGCCCACCTTGCCGACCAGCGCGCCGGAGGCCCACAGGCCGCCGGTCTGGTCGATGAAGGTGCGCATCTGCGCGCTCACGTTGCCGAAGCGCGTGGGCGCGCCGAAGATGATCGCGTCGTAGTTCGCCAGCTCCGCCGGCTGCGCCACCGGCGCCTGCTGGTCCGCCTTGCCGTGCGAGGCCTTGAACACGTCCGCGGGCACCGTCTCCGGCACGCGCTTCAGGTCCACCGTGGTCCCGGCGACGCTGCGCGCGCCTTGCGCGACGGCACCGGCCATGGCTTCGATGTGGCCGTAGAAGCTGTGGTAGAGGACGAGGACTTTTGCCATGGGTGGAATGCTCCGGGTGTGTTGGTTGGGAGGATTCCGGACTCTAGGCCGTGGAGCGGCGCCGAGTGTTGACGGAATGGCAATGCGCTTTTGCTGGGCGCGAGGGAATCACACGGCCGGGCGGCGCAGGTGCCAGTCGGTCGCGTCCTGGTAGGCCCAGCCGATGCGCAGCGCCGTCGCTTCGTCGAGCGAGCGGCACACGATCTGCAGGGAGGTCGGCAGGCCGCCCGCATCCACGCCGTTGGGCAGGGCCAGCGCCGTGAGGTCCAGGTAGTTGCCGAAGCGCGTGTAGTGCGCCGGCGCCCTGGTCTGGTCCACCTCGTCCACCGGCACCGCGGTCGTCATGGTGGTGGGCGTCAGCAGCGCATCGATGCCCTCCATGGCGCCGGCGAACTGCTGCTTCATCACCTCGCGCATGCGCAGCGCCTCGATGTACTCGCGCGCGCTGACGGTGCGGCCGGCCGCGATGCGCGGGCGCACGTGCGGGTCCAGCGGCGCGGATGCGTCGTCGATCAGCTCCCGGTAGAGCGTGTAGCTCTCCGCCGCCATGATGCGCAGGTTGTAGGCGGCGACATCGGCGAACAGGAAGGGCAGGTCCAGCGGGACGATCTCGGCGCCCAGGCGTTCGAACTCGGCCAGCGAGCGGTCGTAGGCCGCGAGCACCTCGGCCGACGCATGCTGGCGCTCCACCTCGGGCATGCGCGCCAGGCGCAGGCCGCGCACGCCGCGCTTGAGGGTGGGCAGCGGGTCGGTGTAGGGCAGGCCGCGGGTGATCGGGTCGAGCGGGTCCGCACCCTGCATCACCGCGTAGAGCAGCGCGGCGTCTTCGACCGAGCGGGCCATCGGCCCGGGCGTGTCGAGCGTCGGGCTCAGCGGCAGCACGCCATGGGTGCTCACCCGGCCGATGGTGGTCTTCAGGCCCGTGATGCCGCACCACGACGCGGGCAGGCGCACCGAGCCCCCGGTGTCCGTGCCGATCGCCCAGGGCGTGAGGCCGGCGGCGACGGACACGCCGGAGCCGCTGCTGGAGCCGCCGGG
>DASWUI010000419.1:0-2522 GCA_036401715.1 Ramlibacter sp.
CTGAAGCGCGTCGACATGGCAGTGGCGCCGGGCGAGGTGGTGGGACTGATCGGCCCTTCCGGATCCGGCAAGAGCACGCTGCTCAAGTGCCTGGGCGCGGTGATCGACCCCACGGCCGGGCGCATGACCCTGGGAGAGGAGGTGATCTACGACGACGGCTGGAAGGTCCGTGACCTGCGGGCGCTGCGCCGCGACAAGATCGGCTTTGTCTTCCAGGCACCGTATCTCATTCCGTTCCTGGACGTGACCGACAACGTGGCGCTGCTGCCCATGCTCGCCGGAGCGCCCAACGGTGACGCCCGCGGCCGCGCGCTGGAGCTGCTGGGTGCGCTGGACGTCCGGCACCGCGCGGCAGCCATGCCTTCGCAGTTGTCGGGAGGCGAGCAGCAGCGCGTGGCCATCGCCCGAGGCCTGGTCAACCGCCCGCCCGTGATCCTGGCCGACGAACCGACGGCGCCCCTGGACAGCCAGCGCGCGATGGCGGTGGTGCGCATCCTCAACGACATGGCACGCAAGTACGAGACGGCGGTGATCGTGGTCACGCACGACGAGAAGATCATCCCGACCTTCAAGCGCATCTACCACATCCGCGACGGCGTCACGCACGAGGAAGCCGGCGAGGGGCGGGGCTTCGAGTGATCTCCGGTGCACTCCAGGGCGTGCCGCCCGCCGCGTGCAGGCGCAGCCTGTGGGTCTCACTCGTGGTCCTGCTCGTCCTTCTGGCGGGGTGTGCGCATTACCCGGTGAACGACAGGCTGGCTGCGCACGATCCGGGCAGTGGCTACCGGCTGGAGCACCTGCGAGACCCGGCCAATTCCGGCAGCCTCCTGCTCGTGCTGACCTTCTCCGGCGGCGGCACACGCGCAGCCGCCCTCGCGTATGGCGTCATGGAGGCGCTTGCCGCGACCGAAGTGCAGTGGGAGGGGAAACGCAAGCGCCTGCTGGACGAAGTGGACATCATCTCCTCCGTGTCCGGCGGGAGCTACACGGCGGCGTACTTCGCGCTCCACCGCGAGGGGCTCTTCACGCGCTTTCGCGAGGACTTCCTCACCCGGGACGTGCAGTCCGGGCTCACACGCAAGATCCTGGCGCCCGCCAACCTCGTGCGCGCATCGAGCCCCTTGTTCGGGCGCGTCGACCTGGTGTCCGAGTACCTGGACGAACACCTCTTCCACGGCGCGACCTTCGCCGACCTGGCCAGGCAACGCAAGCGGCCCTTCCTGATCATCAACGCGAGCGACCTTTCGGTGGGGGCCCGGTTCGAGTTCACGCAGGACCAGTTCGACCTCCTGTGCTCGGACCTGTCTTCCTACAAGCTGTCGCGGGCGGTGGCGGCATCCAGCGCAGTACCGGTGGTGTTCAGCCCGCTGACCTTGCGCAACTACGCGGGCTCGTGCGGCTATGCCCACGCGCCGCGGGAA
The DNA here is from genome assembly GCA_036401715.1 of Ramlibacter sp. Lineage (GTDB taxonomy): Bacteria > Pseudomonadota > Gammaproteobacteria > Burkholderiales > Burkholderiaceae_C > Ramlibacter. The sequence goes on from DASWUI010000419.1 coordinate 1,422, forward strand.
GCCGGGGGGCAGGAGTCCGCATCCACCTCGGGCCGGCGGGACCTCGCGGCGGCGGAGCTGGACTCGTACCTGGACGTCGAGCGCCGCCCTTTCATCCACCTGCTGGACGGCGGCCTGGCCGACAACACGGGCGTGCGCGCACTGCTCGATCGGCTGCTGCTGCAGCGGCAGGGTCCGCGGCGCATTGCCCAGGAGCTCGGTTCGGAATCCCTGCGCAGGGTGGTGCTCGTCAAGGTGAGCGCGGAGACGCCGCCGGACCTGAGCCTCGACCGCATCGAGGCGGTGCCCACCATCGCGCAGGTCATTCGCAACGTCAAGGACATCCCGATCAACCGCTACTCCTTCGAAACCACGGCGCTGTTCCGCGCCCAGTTCGAGAACTGGGCACAGCGGGCCGCGCTGCAGGGCGGGCACGATGCCCCGGAGTTCCACCTCGTGGAAGTCAGCCTGGGCAGCATCGAGGACGCCGCGGAACGCGAACGGCTGATGCGCATTCCCACGTCGCTGCGCCTGTCGGCTGCCGAAGTGGACGACCTTCGGGCATTCGGTGCCCGCGCACTGCGGTCCGCTCCCGAGTTCCAGCGGCTGCTGGAGAGCCTGTCTCCGGCAGCTCCAGCCGCAGGGCCCCCCTTCTGACGGAGATTCCCATGCCTTCAGCACCTTCCTGGCGCGCAGCCGCCCTCGCCTGCGCCGCGGCTTGCGCCACCCTGGCTGCCGGTCTCCCGGCCGCCGCCCAGAATGCCCCGCCCGAACCGCTCGCGCTGCGCAAGATCATGCGGGATCTGGGGCACGACATGGAGGCGGTAAGTGGCGCCATCTCCCGCGAGGACTGGACCGCCATCGCCAAGCTGGCGCCGCGCATTGCCAGCCACCCGCAGCCGCCGGCCGGGGAGAAGCTGCGCATCCTCTCCTTTGCCGGCAGCAACGCCAGCGCCTTCCGGGCGCACGACCAGCGCACGCACGACGCGGCACTCGCACTGCAGGAGGCCGCGGCCCGCGCCGACGGCAAGGGCGTGATCGCTGCCTTCGCGACGCTCCAGAACACTTGTCTCGCCTGCCACCAGGCCTTCCGTCCCTCCTTCGTGGAGCATTTCTATGGCG
>DASWUI010000420.1:0-2078 GCA_036401715.1 Ramlibacter sp.
CATCGCGCAGACGGTGCAGGCGGCGCGGGATGTGTTCAAGACCCACTAGCCCGTCATCCCCGCGCTGGCGGGGACCCGAGGCTTCCAGGCAAGAAAGCGGCCCGCGGGCCGCTTTCGTTTTCACGCTTTGGTCCCCGCCTCCGCGGGGATGATGCATGCGGCCGCCGGCTCAATGCCGGAAGTGCCGCACCCCGCTGAACACCATCGCCACGCCGCGCTCGTTGGCCGCGTCGATCACTTCCTGGTCGCGCATCGACCCGCCCGGCTGGATCACGCAGGTCGCGCCCGCGTCCACCACCACGTCCAGGCCGTCGCGGAAGGGGAAGAAGGCGTCGCTGGCCACCGCCGTGCCCTGCAGCGAGAGCTTGGCATGCTGCGCCTTGATGCTGGCGATGCGCGCGGAGTCCAGTCGCGACATCTGCCCGGCGCCGACGCCCATGGTCATGCCGTCCTTGCAGAAGACGATGGCGTTGGACTTCACGAACTTCGCCACCTTCCACGCGAACAGCAGGTCCTGCAGTTCCTGCTGCGTGGGCTGCTTCTTCGTGACCACCTTCAGCTCGCCCAGCGTGAGCTCGCGGTTGTCGGCCGTCTGCATCAGCAGTCCGGAGCCGACGCGCTTGATGTCCATCAGGTTCTGGCCCTTGTCCCAGGGCCGCTCGCCGCCCGGCGGCAGCGCGATCTCCAGCAGGCGCACGTTGGCCTTGCCGGCGAACACCTGCAGCGCTTCCGGCGCGAACCCGGGCGCCATCAGCACTTCCACGAACTGCTTCGACACCGCCTGCGCCGCCGCGCCGTCGACCGGCCGGTTGAAGGCGATGATGCCGCCGAAGGCGGAGGTCGGGTCGGTCTGGAAGGCCTTGGAGTAGGCCTCCAGCGGGTCCTTGCCGACGGCCACGCCGCAGGGGTTCGCGTGCTTGACGATCACGCAGGCCGGCGTGTCGAAGCTCTTGACGCATTCCCACGCCGCGTCGGCGTCGGCGATGTTGTTGTACGAGAGCTCCTTGCCCTGCAGCTGCTGCGCCACGGCCAGCGAGCCGGGGGCCGGGTACAGGTCGCGGTAGAAGGCGGCCTGCTGGTGCGGGTTCTCGCCGTAGCGCAGGTCCTGGATCTTCACGAAGCGGCCGTTGGCCTGGGCCGGGAAGGCGGCGCGCGTCCCATCCTCCTGCAGCGAGGAGAGGTAGTCGCTGATCGCCGCGTCGTAGTTGCTGATGCGGTTGAAGGCGGCGACGGCCAGCTTGAACTTCGTCGCCTGCGAGATCTTCCCGCTGGTCTTCAGTTCGTCGATCACGCCCTGGTACTGCGACGCGTCGGTCAGCACCGCCACGTCCTTCCAGTTCTTGGCGCCGCTGCGCACCATGGCCGGGCCGCCGATGTCGATGTTCTCGATCGCATCGTCCAGCGTGCAGCCGGGCTTCGCGACGGTGGCCTCGAACGGGTAGAGGTTCACCACCAGGATGTCGATCGGCGTGATCGCGTGCCGGTGCAGCGCCGCCACGTGGTCCGGGTGGTCGCGCCGGCCCAGCAGGCCACCGTGGATCTTGGGGTGCAGCGTCTTCACGCGGCCGTCCAGCATTTCGGGGAAGCCGGTGAGCTCGGCCACCTCGGTGACGTGCAGGCCGTGGTCGGACAGCAGCTTCGCCGTGCCGCCGGTGGAGATCAGGCGCACGCCCAGGGCGTGCAGGGCCTGTGCCAGCTCGACGATGCCGGCCTTGTCGGAGACGGAGATGAGTGCGTTCATGGAATCGGTTGGGGACAGAGCAGCGCGGCGGCGCCGCTGCCGGTCTGTCCCGCGGTCATTTGAGGAGTTTGTGTTCGATCAGCTTCTTGCGCAGCGTGTTGCGGTTCAGCCCCAGCCATTCCGCGGCGCGCGACTGGTTGTTCTCGGCCTTGGCCATCACGACCTCCAGCAGCGGCTTCTCCACCACCTTCACCAGCATCTCGTACATGCCGTCCGGCTCCGTTCCGCGCAGGTCGCGGAAGTAGCTCTCCAGACTGGCACGGACGCATTCCTCGATATGTTTTTTGCTCATGCGTCGCTTTCGACTGACTCCTCGAGGCGCGCCCGCGCGGAAGCG
>DASWUI010000421.1:0-4530 GCA_036401715.1 Ramlibacter sp.
TTGATGGGCACGCGGGTGGACATCGCCGCGCAGGGCGCCGACCCCGGCCTGCTGCGCGGGGCGATGGCCGCCGCGTACGCGCGCATGGCGCAGCTCGAAGCCCTGATGAGCCACTACCGGCTCACCAGCGAGGTCTCGGCCGTCGGGCTCGCTTCGGGGCTGCAGCCGGTCGAAGTCGCTCCCGAGCTGATGCAGGTGCTGCGGATGGCGCGGGCGGTGTCGGTCCGCAGTGAAGGCGCGTTCGACGCGACCGTCGGTTCGCTGGGCACCTGGCACTTCGACCCCGCGCATCCGGCCGGGCCGGAGCCGGCGCAGATCCGCCGGCGGCTGCCCAGCGTGGACTGGCGCAACCTCGTGCTCGACGAGCGCCGGCAGACCGCCTACCTCGCGCAGCGCGGCATGCGGCTCGACCTGGGCGGCATCGCCAAGCTGTTCATCCTGCAGGCGGGGATGGACACGCTGAAGGCCCACGGCGTGCGCAGCGCCCTCGTCAACGGCGGCGGCGACGTGCTCGCGCTGTCCGAGCCCGCCGACGCGCCCTGGCGGGTCGGCATCCGCGACCCGCGGGCGCCGCAGCGGCTGCTGGCCACCCTGGACGTGCGGCGCGGCTTCGTGGCTTCCTCCGGCGACTACGAACGCTCCTTCGTCGCGGGGGACCGGCGCTGGCACCACGTGCTGGACCCGCGCACCGGCGAGCCGACGCGGGGCGTGCGCGGCATCACCCTGGTGGCGGATTCGCTGGAGGGCGTCAACGGCTTCGGCGCCGCCGGCATGGTGCTCGGGCCGCGCGCGGGGCGCGAGTTCCTGCGCGGCATCGAGGGCACCGAGGCGATCGTGGCCGGGGCCGACGGGAGCGTGTGGATCAGCGAGCGCCTGGGACGGCAACTGCGCCCTGCGTGAGGGTTCCCCGTCATTCCCGCGCAGGCGGGAACCCAAGGCGTCCCTGAGAAGAAGCGCCTGCGGCGCGCCGGAAAGCCTTGGGTCCCCGCCTACGCGGGGAGGACGGGAACAGGGGACGACGAAGTCACTTGTGGCTCAGCGCATTGCTCACCAGCCGCGAGGTGATGTCCACGATCTGGATCATGCGGTCGTAGGCCATGCGCGTGGGGCCGATCACGCCCAGCGTGCCCACCACCTGGCCGTCCACCTCGTAGGGCGCGCTCACGATCGACAGCTCCTCGAAGGGCACCACCTGGCTTTCGCCGCCGATGTAGATGCGCACGCCCTCGGCCTGGCTGGACACGTCCAGCAGGCGCATCAGCTGCGTCTTCTGCTCGAACAGCTCGAAGGCGTGCCGCAGGTGCGTCATGTCGCTGGCGAAGTCGCTCACGGACAGCAGGTTGCGCTCGCCGGAGATGACCACCTCGTCCTGGTCCTGCTGCATCGCCTCCGAGCTCGCCTCCACCGCCGTCTGCATCAGCGTCACGATCTCGCCGCGCAGCTGCTCCACCTCGCCCTTCAGGCGCTCGCGCACCTCCTCGATGGCCAGGCCGGCGTAGTTGGCGTTGAGGTAGTTGGCGGCCTCGGCCAGCTGCGACTGCGTGTAGTCGGCCGCCGTGTGCACCACCCGGTTCTGCACGTCGCCTTCGGGCGAGACGATGATCACCAGGAAGCGGCGCTCGGACAGGCGCAGGAATTCGATGTGCCGGAACACCGAGCTGCGCCGCGGCGCCACCACCACGCCCACGAACTGGGACATGTTGGACAGCATGTGCGCCGCGTTGGCGATCACCTTCTGCGGCTGGTCCGGGGGCAGCGACACGGGCGCCGCCAGCTCCGCGCGGCGCGCCGTGAGCATGGTGTCCACGAACAGGCGGTAGCCGCGGGCCGTGGGCACCCGGCCGGCGGAGGTGTGGGGGCTGGCCACCAGGCCCAGCTCCTCCAGGTCCGACATGACGTTGCGGATGGTCGCGGGCGACAGTTCCAGCCCCGAGGCACGCGAAAGCGTGCGCGAGCCCACGGGCTGCCCTTCGGCGATGTAGCGCTCGATCAGGGCTTTGAGCAACACCTTGGCGCGGTCGTCGAGCTTCATGGCACTTCCTGCGTCGATTCTAGTGATCTTGCCCGGCGGCAAGCCCCTGGCGGAAGAGAAATGACCCTAGGCCGCGCCACGGCGTCGCAGGAGAGTCGCCGCATGACCTCGGACGCCAGCCTCCGCTTCTTCGCCAGGCAGTTCCAGCGCCAGGCGCGGGACGGCGACCAGGGGCTGAACCCCTTCGAGCAAAGGGCCTTGCCCTACCTGCGCGGGCGCGTCCTGGACTACGGCTGCGGGCTGGGCAACCTGGCCCTGGAGGCGGCACGCCGCGGCTGCCCGGTGGTGGCCCTGGACGGCAGCCCCACCGCGATCGCCCGCCTGCGGGCGGCCGCGGGAGCGGCCGGCCTGCCGGTCGAGGCGGCCGTGGCCGACCTGCGCAGCGCCCCCATCGCGGGCGCGTTCGACACGGTCGTGTCCATCGGGCTGCTGATGTTCTTCGACTGCCCCACCGCCATGGCCAAGCTGGGGGAGCTGCAGGCGCACCTGCGCCCCGGCGGCGTCGCCGTGGTGAACGTGCTGGAGCAAGGCACCACCTACCTCGACATGTTCGATCCCGCCGGCTGCTGCCTGTTCGCGCCCGGCGAGCTGGAAAGGCGCTTCGGCGGGTGGGAGATTCTGTCGGCCGCGCACGAGGACTTTCCCGCACCCGGCGGGCAAGTCAAGCGCTTTGCCACACTCATCGCGAAGAAGCCGCGGGAAGCGGCGCATCCGGATGGTGCTGTGATGTAATTTGCCGATGAAATCGATCTTCCGGCAGGTCGCCCTGATCGGCAAGTACCACGCCTCGGTGGCGCCGGCCCTGGCCGCCTCGATGCGGGCGGCGCTGGAGGACATCGCGCAGTTCCTGGCCTCCCAGGGCTGCGAGGTGGTGGTGGAGCGCGACACCGCCGCAGTGGCCGGCATGACCGGCCACCCCACGGCGGACGTCCCCACCATCGGCACCCGCTGCGACCTCGGCCTGGTGGTGGGCGGCGACGGCACGATGCTGGGCATCGGCCGGCAGCTGGCGCGCCACGGCGTGCCGCTGATCGGCATCAACCAGGGCCGCCTGGGCTTCATCACCGACATCCCGCTGGACGCCTACCGCACCGTGCTGCCGCCCATGCTGGCCGGCGACTACGAGGAGGACCACCGCACGCTGATGCACGCGCGGGTGGTGCGCAACGGCAACACCGTGTTCGACGCGCTGGCGATGAACGACGTGGTGGTCAACCGCGGCGCGACCTCCGGCATGGTCGAACTGAAGATCGAGGTCGACGGCCATTTCGTCGCCAAGCAGCGCGCCGACGGCCTGATCGTGGCCACGCCCACCGGCTCGACCGCCTATGCGCTGTCGGCGGGCGGGCCGCTGCTGCATCCGTCCAACCCCGGCTGGGTGCTGGTGCCGATCGCGCCGCACACGCTGTCGAACCGGCCGATCGTGCTGCCCGACGCGGTCGAGATCGCCATCGAGCTGGTCGCCGGGCGCGACGCCAGCGCGAACTTCGACATGCAGTCGCTCGCGTCACTGCTGCACGGTGACAGGATCACCGTGCGCCGCTCGCAGCACAAGGTACGATTCCTGCACCCCCGCGGCTGGACCTACTTCGACACGCTGCGCAAGAAACTCCACTGGAACGAGGGGAACGTGTGAGCCTGAAACGACTGGCCCTGCGCGATTTCGTGATCGTCCGCGAGCTCGAGCTGGAGCTGGCGGAGGGCTTCTCCGTGCTGACCGGCGAGACGGGCGCCGGCAAGTCCATCCTGGTCGACGCGCTGCAGCTGGTGCTGGGCGCGCGGGCCGAGGCGTCCGTGGTGCGCGAAGGCGCCGGCCGTACCGAGATCAGCGCCGAATTCGACCTGCCCCAGGCGCTCGTGCCCTGGCTGCGGGAAGCCGGCTTCGACGGCGGCGACACGCTGCTGCTGCGCCGCACCGTGGACAACCAGGGCAAGAGCCGCGCCTGGATCAACGGCAGCGCCGCCACGGCCACGCAACTTCGCGAGGTGGGCGACCACCTGGTCGACATCCACGGCCAGCACGCCTGGCAGAGCCTCACGCGGCCGGCGTCCGTGCGCACCCTGCTGGACGGCTATGCCGGCCTCTCGACCGACAGGCTGCAGCAGCTGTGGGCCGGCTGGCGCGCCGCGCAGAAGATGCTGGCCGACGCCCGCACGGCGCAGGACACCCTGCAGCGCGAACGCGAGCGGCTCGCGTGGCAGATCGGCGAGGTCGACAAGCTGGCGCCCGGCGCCGACGAGTGGGACGAGCTGAACGCCAGCCACACGCGCCTGTCGCACGCGCAGGCGCTGCTGGATGCGGCCAACGGCGCGCAGGAACTGCTCGATGGCGAGGAAGGCGGCGCCCGCCGCGGCCTGGCCCAGGCACTGGACGCCCTGCGCGACCAGGAACACCTGGAGGCGCGCTTTCGCGAGATCGCGGAGGTGCTGGCGTCCAGCCTGGCGCAGGTGGAGGACGCGGCCCACTCGCTGCAGGGCTACCTGCGCAAGACCGACCT
>DASWUI010000422.1:0-3890 GCA_036401715.1 Ramlibacter sp.
GCAGCTCGCGCACCTGCTCGCGCAGCGCGCTGGTGCGGGCCCGGATGCCGCGCGTGACCGCCTCGACGTACTCCGGCGGCAGGCTGGCCACGGGCATCGCCTGCACGCGCACCGGCTTGCGGGCGCTCACCGCCTGGCGCGGTGCATCCGGGGCAGGCTGCGCGGGCACCACGGCGGCGGGCTCGCCGTCCTCCCTGCGCACCAGCAGCCAGGTGACCACGCCGGCGGCCACCCCCGCGAGCCCGGCCACCACGACCACCAGCGCCAGCGCCGCCTGCCCGGCCATGACCAGCCCCGCCACGGCAAAGCCGGCCAGGACCACGAAGGCGGCGATCAGCAGCAGGAAGGCGAGGCCCAGGCGCGTGGCAGCTTGCATGGCGGTCTCCTTGGGAGGGAAGGGATGCTAGCGGCTTGCCGGGCCGGTCGGGAAGGTGCCGCCGCCGCCTTCCGGCGGGATGCGGGTTTGTCCTACGGGGCGCACCAGCGCCTGCATTGCGGCCCGGCGCGGCGCGCGGCTGCCTGCCGCTTGTCGGCGGAAGGCGGTTGCGTCCTACATGGCTGCCTCTGCGCCTGACCGACAGTAGCTCGGGCTGACAGGGGGAAACAAAGCCATGAAAGAGAACCTGAGCATTCTCGAAGCCGTGGGCGGCGATGCGCGGGACAACGCGATGGAGCGCATGATCCTGGCCCGCGAGCTTCCCAAGCGAACGATCGCGCTGGTGCTGGCCGGCGGCCGCGGCTCGCGCCTGTTCGACCTGACCGACCGCCGCGCCAAGCCGGCCGTGTACTTCGGCGGCAAGTTCCGCATCATCGACTTCGCGCTGTCGAACTGCATCAACTCCGGCATCCGCCGCATCGGCGTGCTCACCCAGTACAAGTCGCATTCGCTGCTGCGCCACCTGCAGCGCGGCTGGAACTTCCTGCGCGGCGAGCACAACGAGTTCATCGACCTGCTGCCGGCGCAGCAGCGCGTGGACGAGGCCTTCTGGTACCGCGGCACCGCCGACGCCATCTCGCAGAACATCGACATCCTGCGCGCCTACGGGCCGGAATACATCCTGGTGCTGGCGGGCGACCACATCTACAAGCAGGACTACTCGCTGATGCTGCTCGACCATGTGGAAAGCGGCGCCAAGTGCACGGTGGGCTGCATCGAGGTGCCGCGCATGGAGGCCACCGCGCTGGGCGTGATGCACGTGGACGAGACGCGGCTGATCACCGACTTCCTGGAAAAGCCCAAGGACCCGCCGCCCATTCCCGGCAAGCCGGACAAGGCGCTGGGCAGCATGGGCATCTACGTGTTCGGCGCCGAGTACCTGTACAAGCTGCTGGAAGCGGACATGGCGGACGACGCGTCCGAGCACGACTTCGGCAAGAACCTGATCCCGCGCATCGTGTCCGACGGCGGCGCGGTGGCGCACCCGCTGAACCTGTCGGCGATCCCCGCGTCCACGCGGCAGCGCCCGTACTGGCGCGACGTGGGAACGGTGGATGCGTTCTGGGCCGCCAACCTGGACCTGGCGTCCGACCTGCCGGAGCTGAACCTCTACGACCGCGACTGGCCGGTGTGGACCTACCAGGAGCAGCTGCCGCCGGCGAAGTTCGTGCCCGACGAGCAGGGGCTCAACGGCGAGACTTCCAACGTGATGATCTCCGGCGGCTGCATCGTGGTGGGTTCCAACATCCGCCGCTCGGTGCTGTTCTCCAACGTGCGGGTGGAGGCCTGCTGCACCATCCACGAGGCGGTGGTCATGCCGGACACGGTGATCGGCCGCGGCTCGCGCCTGTACAAGGTGGTGATCGACCGCGGATGCGAGATCCCGGAAGGCATGGTGGTGGGCGAGGACGCGGAGGCGGACCGCCAGCGCTTCTTCCGCACCGACACCGGCGTGGTGCTGATCACCAAGGAAATGCTGGACAAGCTGTGACCGGCGGGGAGCGCGGGTCGGGCCAGGTTTGGTACAACCTCCTGTTGCCCGCTCCCTCCCCTGCATGAATCCCGAAGCCACCCAACTCTGGACGGCGCCCCGCTGGGCGTTCGCCGTGCTGCTTGCCCTGCTGGGCATGCTCGGCCCCTTCTCCATCGACACCTACATCCCGGCGTTCTCGGGCATCGCGCAGAACCTGGGCGCCACGCCGGTGGAGATGCAGCAGACGCTGTCCGCCTATCTCTTCGGCTTCGCCTTCATGAACCTGTTCCACGGCGCGCTGGCGGACAGCTTCGGTCGCCGGCCCGTGGTGCTGTGGGGCATCGCGGTGTTCACGCTGGCGTCGGCCGGCTGCGCGCTGTCGCAAAGCATCGGCCAGCTGGTGTTCTTCCGCGCGCTGCAGGGGCTGTCCACCGGGGCCGGCTGGGTGGTGTCGCGCGCGGTGATCCGCGACATGTTCCCGCCCGACCAGGCGCAGAAGGTCATGAGCCAGGTCACGATCTACTTCGGCGTGGCGCCGGCGATCGCGCCCATCATCGGCGGCTGGCTGTTCGTGCATGCCGGCTGGCACAGCATCTTCTGGTTCCTCACGGCGATCGGCATCGCGCTGTGGGTGGCCAACTTCAAGCTGCTGCCCGAGACCCTGCATGCCACGCACCGCCAGCCCTTCAACGTGCGCAACCTGATGCGCGGCTACTGGCAGCTCGGCTCGAGCCCGCGCTTCCTGCTGCTGGCGCTGGCCAGCGGCATCCCCTTCAACGGCATGTTCCTGTACGTGCTGTCGGCGCCGGCCTTCCTGGGCGAGCACCTGGGACTCGCGCCCACGCAGTTCTTCTGGTTCTTCCTGCTCACGATCAGCGGGATCATGGCGGGGTCGTTCGCCAGCGGCCGGCTGGCGGGGCAAATCCCGCCCAAGCTGCAGATCCGCTGGGGCTTCATCGTGATGGTGATCGTGTCGCTGGGCAACGTGGCCGCCAACCTGCTGTTCCCGGCGCGCGCGTCGTGGGCGCTGATCCCGATCATGCTGTTCTCGTTCGGCTGGGCGCTGATGGTGCCCGTGGTGACGCTGCTGGTGCTGGACCTGCACCCGGAGCGGCGCGGCATGGCGTCGTCGCTGCAGGCCTTCATCGGCTCGGCCGCCAACGGGATCGTCGCGGGCGCGATCGCGCCGCTGGTGATGCACTCGACGAAGCAGCTCGCGGTGGCGTCGCTGCTGATGATGAGCGTCGGGCTGTTTGCGTGGCTGTATGTGAAGAGGCGGTGGCCGGAGACGGGGCGGGCGGCGCTGGCGTGATGTCCGGCTCGCCTAGCTGGCCAGGATCGCCTCGATCCCCTTCTTTTCGATGACCTGCAGAAGCCGGGCGGCGGCGCCCGAGGGATGCTTCCCGGAGCCTGGCGACTCCCACTTCTGCACGGCCGATACGCTGACATTCAGGAACTCGGCGAAGACGGACTGGCTCATGCGCGCCTTCTTGGTGCGAATGTCGGCGACGCGCCTGGGCGAATAGACGGGCGGGGGTTCGCACAGGGCGCGCACCTGCACCATGTCCTCCTGGGACAGCAGCCCGTGCCTGCTCAGCTCGGTGGCCGTCTCCAGCATTTCGCTGAGGATCCGGTCATCCCTTGCGCCGGGTTTGCGGCTCATTGCATATCTCCTTGATCGCCCCGGCGCGCAGCAGCTGCCCGAGCTTCTGCTCGCGCGCGGAGTGCAGGCCTTTCGCGATGATCTTGGCGGCTGCGACCTCCTTGTCCGAAAATCGGAGCCGGGATCGCTCTTCTGCCGGCCTGCGAGGAAGGACAACGCGGCCGCGTGCTGCTTGGCAATCAGCGTCCTCGTCGACCCGCTCTTGCCCTGACCCGCAGAAGCAATCCGCTTCTTGCAGAGACCGCCGCCGAGATCGGCTTCGAAGCGCCCGGAAACGACCTCCGCCGCCGCGTTGCACAGCTCCGCGTCCGAGAGCA
>DASWUI010000423.1:0-6207 GCA_036401715.1 Ramlibacter sp.
GCCCTGGGCCGGCCGCTGGCCTCCGGGCTGCTGCGGCTTGCCGCCGCGACGGCCTTCGCCATTGCCGTTGCCGTTGCCGCGCGCCTGCTGCTGGCCATTGCCGCCGCCGTTGCGCGATTCGCCGCGGCGGGCCGGCTGGCCGGCATTGCCGTTGCGCTGCTGCTGGCCACCGCCGCTGCGGGCCTGCTGGCCTTCGCCGCGCTGGCCGTTGCCGTTGCCGCCGCGGCCGCCACGACCGCCCGCGGGCTGGCCGGACTTTTCCTTGTTCTCGCGGATGCGCTGCATCATCTCGCTGCGCGCGGCCTTGGCCGCCGCGTTCATGACTTCGCGCGAAGGCGGGCGGCCCTTGCCGCCCCACAGCACCTGGCGGCCCATGGCGATGGGCTCGGCGATCTCGCCCTCGTCGGGGCCGTAGCCCTCGACCGGCACCACCGGGATCTCCTGCTTGGTGAAGCGCTCGATCTCCTGCATGAAGCCTTCCTCGTCCAGGCAGACCAGCGACACCGCCTGGCCTTCCTTGCCCGCGCGGCCGGTGCGGCCGATGCGGTGGACGTAGTCTTCCGGCACGTTGGGGATCTCGTAGTTCACCACGTGCGGCAGGTCGTCGATGTCGATGCCGCGGGCGGCGATGTCGGTGGCCACCAGCGCGCGGATCTCGCCGCTCTTGAAGCCGGCCAGCGCCTGGGTGCGCGCCGTCTGGCTCTTGTTGCCGTGCAGGGCCATCGCGGTGATGCCCTTCTTGTTCAGGAAGTCGGCCACGCTGTTGGCGCCGAACTTGGTGCGCGTGAACACCAGCACCTGCGACCAGTCGTGTTCCTGGATCACGTGCGCCAGCAGTTCCTTCTTCTTGCCGCGGCCCACCGGGTGGATGGTCTGCTCGATGCGCTGCACGGTGGTGTTGCGCGGCGTGACCTGGATGCTCTTCGGGTCCTTCAGCAGGGTGTGCGCGAGCTCGCGGATCTCGTCGCTGAAGGTGGCGGAGAACAGCAGGCTCTGCTTCTCCCTGGGCACCAGCGCCAGGATCTTCTTCACGTCCGGCAGGAAGCCCATGTCCAGCATGCGGTCCGCTTCGTCCAGCACGAGGATTTCGACGGTGGACAGGTCCAGCTGGCCTTGCTGCTGCAGGTCGAGCAGGCGACCCGGCGTCGCGACCAGGATGTCGACGCCGCCGCGGATGCGGTCGATCTGCGGGTTCATGCCCACGCCGCCGAAGATCACGGTGGACGTGAGGGGCAGGTACTTGCCGTAGGTACGGATGGACTCTTCCACCTGCGCGGCGAGTTCGCGCGTGGGCGTGAGCACCAGGGCGGCGATGCCGTCCTTGCCGAACTTGTTGGTCCGGCTCTGGCCGTTGGTCAGCTTGTGCAGCATGGGCAGCGTGAACGCCGCCGTCTTGCCGGTGCCGGTCTGCGCGCCGGCGAGGAGGTCATGGCCCTCGAGGACGGCCGGGATGGCCTGGGCCTGGATGGGGGTGGGGGTCTCGTAGCCTTGCTCGCGCACGGCCTTCAGGATGGCAGGGGCGAGTTTCAGTTCGTCAAAGTTCATTGGGCAATGGAGCGCCTTCCCGGGCGCTGGGGCATCGGCCGTTCCGGGCCACTCGGGCCGGATCCAGTCAAGGGCTGATGAAGGTTCAGGAGTCGGGAGCCTGCGGGCGCTTCGGGCCCGCATCGTCCCCAGCGGATTCGCTGAGCTCGCTGGCAACTGGAGGCCGCGAGAAACGTCATTGTCGCACGGTTCGGCAGATCGTGCCTCCGCCGCCGCTCGCGTGGCGCGGCCGTACCGGCTGTCGTGCGCAAAGTGTCACCCGTCCTGTCAAAAATTGGCGCCCCCGGGGGCCTCACCCATACTGGCCCGATCACCGAGACCACATGGCCAAGATGATGAAGCTCCGCCTGGGCGTGGCGGACGACCCCACCCAGCTGCAGCCTTCGCTGAGCGACTGCCTGGCGGCCATGCTGAAGCAGGCCGAGCCCCTGATCGAGCAGGTGCTCCAGGGCCTGGAGGACGGCGCGCTTGCGACCGGTGCCAAGCGCGTGCCGGCCTTCCAGCTGCCCGTTGTGCGCAATGCCATCCTGGCGCTGCAGGAAGACGCGGAGGCCGTGAAGGCCAATTTCGTCGCCGAGCTGACCCGGCTGGTCTACGAGGGCGGCGGCAAGGACCAGACCACCACCGAGGTGCTGCGCTTCGAGGACCTGCAGCTGTTCGCCGACGACAAGCTGGACCAGAGCATCGAGCTGGCGCGCGCGCAGCAGGAAGTGGCGCTGGCGGTGGACGACACGCTGCCGGCGCTCGACTCCCTCATCAGCACGATGCTCGGATGGCGCACCATCCAGCCGGGGCTGAACCCGGTGCGGCCGGACGTCTTCGTGCGGGCGCTGCAGTTCGCGCTGCAGCAGCAGGTGACGCAGGCCGAGGCGCGCGAGGCCATCATCACCCCCGCGGCCGGCCTGCTGGGCGTGAACCTGCGGCGGCTGTACCGGGAGACCACGGAGTGGCTGCGTTCCACCGGCGTCGAGCCGGCGGTGCCGCTGGGCGGTCGCATCGACCGCAGCACCGGCGCCAGCGGCAAGCCGGTCACCGACGCGGCGGCCAAGACCCTGCTGACGCTGGACCGGCTGCGCAAGCTGCTGGTGGGCGACCTGGACCAACCGCGCAAGGCGGAGTTCCTCCACACCGTGCCGGCCTCCATGGGCATGCTCCAGGACCTGAAGAAGACCGACGAACTGGTCAAGCGCCTGGAGCAGCGGCCCAAGGCCGCCGCGGCAACGGCCCAGCCCGTGGACATGCTGGCCGAGATGGCGGCGCCCGCCACGGTGCCTTCGCGCATCGGCGAGCAGCTGGGCGAGGAGGTCGTGCAGATGATGTTCGACCACCTGGCCGAAGACCGGCGCCTGCTGCCGCCGCTCAAGCGCCAGCTCAAGACCATGCAGGCGGCCGTGCACCGGCTGGCCAAGGAAGACTCGCGCTTCTTCAGCGACCGTACGCACCCGGCGCGCCAGGTGCTCGATCGGATCACCCAGCGCAGCCTGGCCTTCCAGTCGGAGACGGACCCCGGCTGGGAACGCTTCATGAAGTCGGTGGAGTCCGCCTCCAAGTGGCTGGAGAGCAAGGTGGTGGACGCCGACACCTTCAGCGAACTGCTGGTGCACCTGCAGGACCAGTGGAAGGACGAGGACCAGGGCAGCAAGCAGAAGCGCACCGAGGCGGCCAAGGCGCTGCTGCACGCGGAGCAGCGCAACCTGCTGGCGCAGAAGCTGGCCGCCGAATTCCTCGAGATGCTGCAGGGCCTGGACGTCGCCGACTTCGTGCGCGACTTCCTGCGCAACGCCTGGGCGCAGGTGGTGGCCGAGGCCCAGCTCAGTTGCGAGGACGGCGAGGCCGACCCGCACGGTTACCGGGCGCTGGTGGATGACCTGATCTGGAGCGTGCAGAAATCCTCGGCGCAGCGGGGCCGCGCCCGCCGCCTGGTGCAGATGATCCCCGGCCTGCTGCAGCGCATGCGCGAGGGGCTGCAGCGCATCGGCTATCCACCCGAGATGACGCAGCGCTTTTTCGACCACCTGATCACGCTGCACAAGGCGGCGGTGCAGGAAGGCCGCGACGCCGCCGCCCAGAAGGCGGCCGACGAGGCCTGGGAAGAGGAATCGCAGTTCAGCGACAGCGCGGTGGAAATGTGGCTGGACGGGGTCGAGGTGCAGGAGTCCGGCTACGTGGACTTCCCCGGGCTCGAGACCGACGTCGAATACGTCGCGGCGCCCGAGGCCGCGGAGCAGGCGTTCGCGCCGCCGCCGCAGGACATCGGGATGGAGCAGGCCGGCGAGGCGCCGGCGGAGCCGCCCGCGACCCGGGTGGAGGACATGCGGGTCGGCACCTGGGTGGAGATCCAGATCAAGGGCGACTGGGTGCGCGCGCAGCTCACGTGGTGCAGCCCGCACGCCACGCTGTTCATGTTCACCTCGGTGGGCGGCGCCGCCCACTCCATGTCGCGCCGCACGCTGGACAAGCTGCGCGCCAGCGGCCACGTGCGCATCGTCGCCGACCGGCCGGTGGTGGACGAGGCCCTCGACCAGGTGGCGCAGGCCGCCCTGAAGAACAGCATCGGCAAGAAGGCCTGACACGGCCCTGCCCGGCCCGGAATTTCGTCATGCGGGATAATCGGCGGTTTCCCGCTGAAAATTCCTATGGCCCAGTACGTCTACACCATGAACCGCGTCGGCAAGATCGTGCCGCCGAAGCGGCAGATCCTGAAAGACATCTCCCTCAGTTTCTTTCCCGGCGCCAAGATCGGCGTCCTCGGCCTCAACGGTTCCGGCAAGTCCACGCTGCTGAAGATCATGGCCGGCCTCGACAAGGAGATCGAGGGCGAAGCCATCCCCATGCCCGGCATCAAGATCGGCTACCTGCCGCAGGAGCCGCAGCTCGATCCCGAGGAGACCGTGCGCCAGGCCGTCGAAGGCGGCATGGGCGAGGTGATGGGCGCCAAGGCGCGGCTGGAGGAGATCTATGCCGCGTATGCCGAGCCCGACGCCGACTTCGACAAGCTGTCGGAGGAGCAGCAGCGGCTCGAGGCGATCATCGCCGCGGCCGGCGCCGACGACACCGAGCACCAGCTGGAGATCGCCGCCGACGCGCTGCGGCTGCCGCCCTGGGACGCGGTGATCAAGAACCTGTCGGGCGGCGAGAAGCGCCGGGTGGCCCTGTGCCGCCTGCTGCTGTCCAAGCCCGACATGCTGCTGCTGGACGAGCCCACCAACCACCTGGACGCCGAGTCGGTGGAGTGGCTGGAGCAGTTCCTCGCGCGCTTCCCGGGCACCGTGGTGGGCATCACCCACGACCGCTACTTCCTGGACAACGCTGCCGAGTGGATCCTGGAGCTGGACCGCGGCCGCGGCATTCCCTACAAGGGCAACTACTCCACCTGGCTGGAGCAGAAGGAAGCGCGCCTGGAGCAGGAGCAGCGCACCGAGGACGCCCGCACCAAGGCCATGAAGAAGGAACTGGAGTGGGCGCGCTCCAACCCGAAGGGCCGCCAGGCCAAGAGCAAGGCCCGCCTGGCGCGCTTCGAGGAACTGTCCGACTACGAATACCAGAAGCGCAACGAGACCAACGAGATCTTCATCCCGGTCGGCGAGCGCCTGGGCACCGAGGTGATCGAGTTCGAGAACGTCACCAAGTCCTTCGGCGACCGCGTCCTGATCGACAACCTGAGCTTCAAGGTGCCTGCGGGCGCCATCGTCGGCATCATCGGGCCCAACGGCGCGGGCAAGTCCACGCTGTTCAAGATGATCGCCGGCAAGGAGAAGCCGGACAGCGGCACGGTGAAGATCGGCAAGACCGTCAAGATGGCCTTCGTCGACCAGCACCGCGACGAGCTGGCCAACGAGAAGACCGTGTGGGAGGACATCTCCGGCGGCCTGGACATCATCACGGTGGGCAAGTTCCAGATGCCCAGCCGCGCCTACTGCGGCCGCTTCAACTTCAACGGCGGCGACCAGCAGAAGAAGGTCGGCCTGCTGTCTGGCGGCGAGCGCGGCCGCCTGCACCTGGCCAAGACGCTGATGCAGGGCGGCAACGTGCTGCTGCTGGACGAACCGTCCAACGACCTGGACGTGGAAACGCTGCGCGCGCTGGAAGACGCCCTGCTGGAATTCGCCGGCAGCGTGATGGTGATCAGCCACGACCGCTGGTTCCTGGACCGCATCGCCACCCACATCCTGGCGGCCGAAGACGAGGGCAAGTGGGTGTTCTTCGACGGCAACTACCAGGAGTACGAGGCCGACAAGCGCAAGCGCCTGGGCGAAGAAGGTGCAAGACCGCACCGGGTGCGTTATAAAGCGCTGAAGTAAAGCCCGGGCGCAGCCCGGGCGTACGAAAGCGTCCCCGCGCAGGCGGGGACCCAAAAATCCCCGCGCAGGCGGGGACCCAAGAAGCACAAAGAGGAGGCGGCGCCGCAATGAGCGGCCCAACGCAGCAACCGCAGTACCAGTCGCTCTACCGTGCCTGCATCAAGGACGCCGCCACCGCCGGCGGCGCCCTGATGCAGGCCACGCTTTCGCGCGCCCTGCGCGAGCTGCCTGGCACCGCGGACCGCATCCCGGACGTGGTCGACCGCAACCTCCTGCTGGAGGCCGTGGGTGTGCTCAAGGAGCAACAGCAGGCCCTGGCCGCCGCCTTCCCGCAGGCGCTGCTCGCCGAGTTCGCGCAGGC
>DASWUI010000424.1:0-3718 GCA_036401715.1 Ramlibacter sp.
CCTCGCGCCGGTTGGGGCCCACGTACAGCGCCTGCGCCAACAGCCCCGAGCGCATCTTCAGGTTGCGCCCGGTCATGATGTTGTCCAGCACGCTCATGCCCTTGAACAGGGCGAGGTTCTGGAAGGTGCGGGCGATGCCCATCTCCGCCACCTGCCGGCTCTTCATGTGGCTGAAGGTCCTGCCGCGGAAGGTGATGCTGCCCTGCTGCGGCTGGTACACGCCGTTGATGCAATTGAGCATCGAGCTCTTGCCGGCGCCGTTGGGGCCGATGATGGCGCGCACCTCGTGCTCGCGCACGTCGAAGCTGATGTCGGTGAGCGCCTTGACGCCGCCGAAGGCCAGCGAGATGTTGCGCACGTCGAGGATCACCTCGCCGAAGCGGCGGCCCGTGCCCGTCTCGTCCGCGGGTGTGGCCGGGGCCGCGGTGATGCCGGAGTCGTTGGGATCTCTCATGATCTTCATGCCGCAGCCCTCATGGGGGGATAGGTCCGCACGTCCTCGATCTTCAGCGTGGCGCTGACCATGCCGGTGCGCCCGTCCTCGAACTTCACCTGGGTCTCGATGTACTGCTCCTTGCGGCCGCCGTACAGCGCGTCCACCAGCACGGCGTACTTCTCGGCGATGTAGCCGCGGCGGACCTTGTTGGTGCGGGTGAGCTCGCCGTCGTCGGCGTCCAGCTCCTTGTGCAGGATCAGGAAGCGGTGGATCTGGCTGCCGGCGAGCTTCTCGTCGCCGGCGAGGTCCGCGTTCACCTTCTCGATGCACTCCCTGACCAGCTGGTACACCTCGGGCTTCTGCGCCAGGTCGGTGTAGCCGGCATAAGGCAGGTTGCGCTTCTCGGCCCAGTTGCCCACGGCCTCGAAATCGATGTTGATCATGGCGCAGACCCGGTCGCGCCTGTCGCCGATCGCCACCGCTTCCTTGATGTGCGGGAAGAACTTCAGCTTGTTCTCGATGTACTTGGGGGCGAACATGGAGCCGTCGGCCAGGCGGCCCACGTCCTTGGCGCGGTCGATGATCTTCAGGTGGCCCTGCGCGTCCAGGAAGCCGGCGTCGCCCGTGTGGTACCAGCCTTCGCCGTCCTTCACTTCGGCGGTGGCCTCGGCGTTGCGGTAGTACTCCTTGAGCAGGCCGGGCGAGCGCACCAGGATCTCGCCCTGGTCCGTCAGCCGGATCTCCACGTCGCGGCAGGGCACGCCCACCGTGTCGGCGTGCACCTGGTTGTCCGGCTGCATGCACACGAACACGGCGGTCTCCGTGCTGCCGTACAGCTGCTTCAGGTTGATCCCGATCGCGCGGTAGAAGGTGAACAGGTCCGGGCCGATCGCCTCGCCCGCGGTGTAGGCCACGCGCACGCGCGACATGCCCAGGTTGTTGCGCAGCGGGCCGTACACCAGCAGGTTGCCCATGGCGTACTTCAGGCGGTCCAGCGTGGCCACCGGCTTGCCGTCCATGAGGGCGGGGCCGACGCGGCGCGCCACGTCCATGAAGGCGTTGAACATCCGGCGCTTGATCGCGCTGGCGTCCTCCATGCGGATCATCACGCTGGTCAGCAGGCCCTCGAAGATCCGCGGCGGCGCGAAGTAGTAGGTCGGCCCGATCTCCTTGAGGTCGATCATGACGGTGCCCGCGGACTCCGGGCAGTTGACCACGTAGCCGCAGGCGAGCCACTGCGCGTAGCTGAAGATGTTCTGGCCGATCCAGGCCGGCGGCATGTAGGCCAGCACTTCTTCCTTCTCGGTCAGGCGGTCGAACTCGGCGCCCGCGTGCGCGCGATCGAGCAGCGAGCGGTGCGTGTGCACCACGCCCTTGGGCTGGCCGGTGGTGCCCGAGGTGAAGAACATGGAGGACACGTCGTCGGGCGAGCCCTTGTCCACCTCGCCGCGGAAGAACTCGGGGTGCTGGCGCGCGAACACCTCGCCGGCGGCGAGCAGTTCGTCGAGCGAGACGATCCCGGTGTCGGTGTACTTGCGCAGGCCGCGCGGGTCGTCGTAGTAGATGGTGGCGAGCTGCGGGCATTGCGGCTGGATCTCCAGCAGCTTGTCGACCTGCTCCTGGTCCTCGGCCAGCGCGAAGCGCACTTCCGCGTTGTTGATCGGGAACACGCACTCGGCGCCGGCGGCATCCTGGTACAGCGGGATCGGCACCCCGCCCAGCGACTGCACCGCCAGCATCGTGGCGTACAGGCGGGGCCGGTTGGCGCCGATCACGACCATGTGTTCGCCGCGCGCCAGGCCCGCGTGGTGCAGGCCGCAGGCGATGTGTTCCACCATGCGCGCCAGGTGCGCCCACGACAGCGATTGCCAGATGCCGTATTCCTTCTCGCGCATCGCCGCGGCGTCGGGCCGCGTGGATGCGTGCTGCAGCAGCAGCCGCGGGAAAGTCGTCTCCATGCCTGTGTCCTTGCCTTCGAGGCTATGGGGCGCAATGTAGGCGGGGGTTTGACGTCGATCTGTCTTTGCGACGACATTCCTAGGGATACTCCTAGTAGGGCGTGCCCCGATCGCGCACGGTGCTTGATGCAGGTCATGCGCGCGGGCTTCACCCCGCGGCACCCCTGGTGCCCGATCGTGGCCGGACCCCGCCGGAAGGCACCCGCTGCCGCTGACGCAGAATCGAAGCGGAGAACCCATTGCCCATGTCCGCCGAAACCACCCTCCACCAGCGCCGCCGCGACCCGACGGCGGAGGAGCTCGCGGGCATCCCGTGGCTGCCGGTGCTGCAGCCGCCGGAGCGCGAAGTGGCGGTGCGCCACATCAAGGTGGGCGACGCGCAGCCGGGCGACTACGTCTGCCGCGTCGGCCGCCCCGTGACCTACTGGTTCGGCGTGATCGAGGGCCTGCTGAAGATGAGCAACGAGAACGCCCAAGGCCAGACCATCACCTTCAGCGGCCTGCCGCCCGGGGGCTGGTTCGGCGAGGGCACCGTCCTCAAGCGCGAGATCTACCGCTACAACATCCAGGCCCTGCGCCGCAGCATCGTCGCCGGCCTGCCGGCCGACACCTTCCACTGGCTGCTGGACCACTCGATCGGCTTCAACCGCTTCGTGATGAACCAGCTGAACGAGCGGCTGGCGCAGTTCATCGCGGCGCGCGAGATCGACCGCATGAGCAACCCGGACCTGCGCGTGGCCCGCAGCCTGGCCGCGCTGTTCAACCCCGTGCTGTTCCCCGGCGTGGGCGAGGTGCTGCGCATCACGCAGCAGGAGCTGGCGTACCTGGTGGGGCTGTCGCGGCAGCGCGTGAACGAGGCGCTCTCGTCGCTGCAGGAACAGGGCATCATCCGGGTCGAATACGGCGGCGTGCGGATCCTGGACCTGCAGTCGCTGCGCTCCAGCCCCTTCCCCCTCCGCACCGATGCCTGACGCACCAGCCGCCCCCGGCGGCACCACCCGCCTGAACAAGAGAATGGCCGAACTGGGCCTGTGCTCGCGCCGCGAGGCCGACGACTGGATCGCCCGCGGCTGGGTGAAGGTCGACGGCAGCGTCGCGACCATGGGGCTGCAGGTCGGCCCGCAAGCCCGCATCGACATCGATCCG
Organism: Ramlibacter sp.; assembly: GCA_036401715.1. Classification (GTDB taxonomy): domain Bacteria; phylum Pseudomonadota; class Gammaproteobacteria; order Burkholderiales; family Burkholderiaceae_C; genus Ramlibacter. Next base: position 3,541 of record DASWUI010000424.1, read on the forward strand.
CGCGCGCGCGGCCAGCAGCGCGAGCAGGTGACCATCCTGCTGCACAAGCCGGTGGGCTACGTGAGCGGGCAGGCCGAGGAAGGCTACGAGCCGGCGGTGGTGCTGGTGCAGGGACGCAACCGCTGGAAGGGCGACACCTCGCCGCACCGCTTCGCGCCCGCCCAGCTGAAGGGCCTGG
>DASWUI010000425.1:0-2500 GCA_036401715.1 Ramlibacter sp.
GGGCTGGCTTCGTGGCGGGCGCGATCCCCGGCCGCCTGGTGCTGCCGGCGGGCGCGCAGGGCGGGCCGCCGCTGCTCGTGCTGTCCTTCTCCACCCAGGCCGCGCTGGCCGACGACCCGGCGCATTCGGCCATCCGCGACGTGACCCTGAGCCTGGACGTGCCGCACGTGCCGCGCAGCGAGCAGCCCTTCGTGCGCATGCGCGACGCGGCGATCGCGCTGGCGGCCTCCATGGACGGCCTGATCACCGACGACAACGGGCAGGTGATCCCGGCGGAGGCGCTGGACACGATAGGCGCCGACCTGGAGCAGCTGTACGACGTGCTGGATGCGCGGGACCTGTCGGCGGGGTCGGCGCAGGCGCGCAGGTTGTTCTCGTAGTGCGCGGGGTGCCGCGGTCCGGGCTGCGCCGCTCACCACGACCTACACACGCCTCCGTCTCGAAACCCCTCCCCGGCAAAGGCACAATCCCGGCATGTCCATCCCGGCCCGTGACCGCGAGCGCGCGGACGCCCTGCGCGAACTGCTGCACCACCATTCCCACCGGTACTACGTGCTCGACGCGCCGGAGATCCCGGACGCGGAATACGACAGGCTGTTCCACGAGCTGCAGGCGCTGGAGGAGAAGTACCCCGCGCTGCTGACGCCCGATTCGCCCACGCAGCGCGTGGGCGGCAAGACCCTCGAAGGCTTCGCCAAGGTGCGGCACAAGGTGCCGATGCTCTCCATCCGCACCGAGACCGACATCGAGGCCAGCGGCGCGCGCAATTTCGACGCCCGCGTGCGGCGCGAGCTGGGCCTGAAGGAGGGCGACCCGCCCATCGAGTACGTCGCCGAGCTCAAGTTCGACGGCCTGGCGATCAGCCTGCGCTACGAGCACGGCGTGCTGGTGCAGGCGGCGACCCGCGGGGATGGGGAGGTCGGCGAGGACGTGACGCAGAACATCCGCACCATCGGCCAGATCCCGCTGCGCCTGCGCGGGGCGCCGGCGGTGCTGGAGGTGCGCGGCGAGGTCTACATGCGGCGCGACGACTTCGAGCGCCTCAACGAGCTGCAGCGCGAGAAGATCGCCCGCGGTGCCAGGAACGAGAAGACCTTCGTCAACCCCCGCAACGCGGCCGCCGGTGCCGTGCGCCAGCTCGACCCGAACATCGCCCGGCAGCGGCCCCTGAGCTTCTATGCGTACGGCTGGGGGGAGATCGAAGGCGGGCCGGCCTTCCGGACGCATTACGAGGTGCTGCAGGCCCTGCGGCGGTGGGGTTTGCCGGTATCCGACCGCACGGTGGTCGCGCGCGGCGCCGAGGACCTGATCGCCTACCACCAGGCCGTCGGCCGCGAGCGCGACAGCCTGCCCTTCGACATCGACGGCGTCGTCTACAAGGTCAACGGCCTGGCGCTGCAGAAGCAGCTGGGCTTCGTCACCCGCGAGCCGCGCTGGGCGGTCGCGCACAAGTTCCCGGCGCAGGAGCAGATGACCACGGTCGAGGCCATCGACGTCTACGTGGGCCGCACCGGCAAGCTCACGCCGGTGGCGCGGCTGCAGCCGGTGTTCGTCGGCGGCGTGACGGTCACCAATGCCACGCTGCACAACGAGGACGAGGTGCACCGCAAGGACGTGCGCGTCGGCGACACGGTGATCGTGCGCCGCGCAGGCGACGTCATCCCCGAGGTGGTGGCCGTGGTGCCGGAGCGGCGCGTGCACGGAGCGGGCGTGTTCCACATGCCCTCGCATTGCCCGGTGTGCGGCTCCGCCGCGGTGCGCGAGGAGGGCGAAGCCGACCACCGCTGCACCGGCGGGCTGTTCTGCAGCGCGCAGCGCAAGCACGCCATCCTGCACTTCGCGCAGCGGCGCGCGCTGGACATCGAAGGCCTGGGCGAGAAACTGGTGGACCAGATGGTGGACGCGGGCGTGATCCGCACGCTGCCGGACCTCTACCGCCTGGGGCTGGCCAACCTCGTCGCGCTGGAACGCATGGGGGACAAGTCGGCGCAGAACCTGCTCGCGGCGCTGGAGAAGTCCAAGGCCACGACCCTGCCGCGCTTCCTGTACGGCCTGGGCATCCGGCACGTGGGCGAATCCACCGCGCGCGACCTGGCCCGCCACTTCGGCCAGCTCGATGCCGTCATGGACGCCGAAGTGGAGCAGCTGCTGCAGGTGCCGGACGTGGGTCCCATCGTGGCCGAAAGCATCCGCGCCTTCTTCCGGCAGCCGCACAACCGCGAGGTGATCGAGCAGCTGCGGGCCTGCGGCGTGCACTGGGAGGAGGGGGCGCCGGCGGCGCAGGCGCCCAGGCCGCTTTCGGGCAAGACCGTGGTGCTGACCGGAACGCTGCCCTCGCTGAGCCGCGACGAGGCCAAGGAACTGCTGGAGGCCGCGGGTGCCAAGGTGGCCGGCTCGGTCAGCAGGAAGACGGACTACGTGGTCGCGGGCGCGGAAGCGGGCAGCAAGCTGGACAAGGCACGCGAGCTGGGCGTGCCGGTGCTGGACGAGGACGGCCTCC
>DASWUI010000426.1:0-3498 GCA_036401715.1 Ramlibacter sp.
GCCCCCGCGACGGCCACGGCCGCCCGCCCGGCCGCTCCCGCGGGCGCCACCGCCAGCGCCGACGCACACGCGAGCGCCAGCATCAAGGTGCTGTCCGGCGCCGCCGCCGGCCGCGAAGTGCCGCTGGTCAAGGTCGTCACCACCATCGGCAAGCCCGGGGTGGCCGTGGCCGCGATCACCAAGCGCTCGCAGGGCTTCGTCGTGGCGCACGTCGAAGGCTCCAACAAGCCGACCCTCAACGGCGCGGCGATCGGCTCCGAGCCGGTGGCGCTGAAGAACGGCGACATGCTCGAACTCGCGGGTACGCAGATGCAGTTCCTGATGGCGGGCTGAGCGCCCGCCTCGCGCGCCTGCTCGGCATGGGGTTGCTCGCCCGGCACTGGTCCCGCATCGCGATCACGCTGGTCCCGCTGGCGTTCGCGCTGCTGCACGCCATGGGCTGGGTGCCGATCGGCTTCCTGCAGCGCCTCGACGCCATCATCTACGACGCGCGCCTGCGCGCGACGATGCCCAGGACGCTCGACGCCAGGGTCGTGATCGTCGACATCGACGAGAAGAGCCTGGCGGAAGTCGGCCGCTGGCCCTGGGGGCGCAACAGGCTCGCCGCGATGGTGGACGAACTGTTCGACCGGCAGAAGGTCGCCATCGTCGGCTTCGACGTGGTGTTCGCCGAGCCCGATGACAGCTCGGGCCTCAAGCGCCTGCGCGAGATGGCGCAGGCCGAACTCAAGGACGCCGCCGGCTTCCAGGACCGCGTGAGCCAGCTGCAGGCCAGCCTCGACTACGACGCGGTGTTCGCCCGCTCGCTGGAGAAGCGCCCGGTGGTGCTGGGCTACTACCTCACCTCCGACCGCGACGGCCGCAAGAGCGGCGCGCTGCCCGCGCCGGTGATGACCCGCGAGGCGCTGCAGGGCCGGCCCATCGCCTTCACCAGCTGGGACGGCTACGGCTCCAACCTTGCGCTGCTGGCCAGGGCGGCGCCGATGGCGGGCTACTTCAATTCGATCACCGACGGCGACGGCGTCGTGCGCTCCATCCCGCTGGTGGCCGAACACGCGGGTGGCTACTACGAGTCGCTTGCTCTGGCCATGTTCCGCATGCTGATCGGCCAGCCCACGGTGGAGCCCGGCTTCCCGCGCGACCGATTCGTGGGCCGGGGCTACAGCGGCCTCGAAAGCATCGTATTGAAGCAGGGGCAGCGGCAGCTCGCGATTCCGGTCGATGCGCGGGTGGCGACCCTGGTGCCCTTCCGCGGCCCGGGCGGTGCCTCCGGCGGCTCGTTCCAGTACGTCTCGGCCTCCGACCTGATCGCCGGGCGCCTGCCGCAAGCAACGCTGAAGGACAAGATCGTGCTGGTGGGCACCACGGCGCCCGGCCTGCTGGACCTGCGCGTGACGCCCGTGGGCGAGACCTACCCCGGGGTGGAGACGCACGCCAACGTGATCTCCGGCCTGCTCGAAGGCAAGCTGTTCGTGAAGCCGGACTACGCGGTCGGCTACGAGGTGGTGATCCTGCTGGTGTCCGGGCTCGCGCTGGCCTTCCTGCTGCCGCTGCTGTCGGCGACCGTGGCGGTGCTGGTGAGCGTCGGCGTGGTGGCCCTGCTGCTCGCGCTGAACTACTGGCTGTTCATGGCCCACGGGCTGGTGATGCCGCTCGCCTCGGCGCTCGTGATGGCGGGTACCGCCTTCGCGCTGAACATGAGCTACGGCTACTTCGTGGAAAGCCGCAGCAAGCGCGAACTCGCCAACCTGTTCGGCACCTACGTGCCGCCGGAGCTGGTCGACGAGATGGTGAAGGACCCGGACAGCTACAGCATGAAGGCCTCCAGCAAGGAGCTGACGGTCATGTTCTGCGACATGAGGGGCTTCACCAACCTGTCGGAGAAGATGGAGCCCACGCAGCTGCAGGAGCTGCTCAACGCCGTCTTCAGCCGCCTCACCGGCATCATCCGCGCCAACCGCGGCACCATCGACAAGTACATGGGCGACTGCGTGATGGCCTTCTGGGGCGCGCCGGTGGAGATGGGCGACCACGCCAGGCTGGCGGTGAAGACGGCCGGCGAGATGTCGCGCGCCGTGCAGGAGATCAACGAGGAACACAAGGCCAGGGGCATCCCGCCGATCGGGGTGGGCATCGGCATCAACACCGGCACCATGTGCGTGGGCGACATGGGTTCGGACATCCGCCGCAGCTACACAGTCATCGGCGATGCGGTGAACCTCGGGTCCCGGCTGGAAGGCCTGTCGAAGGTGTACGGCGTCGACATCGTGGTGAGCGAGACCGCCCGCAGGCAGGCGCCCGAATTCGCCTGGCAGGAACTGGACCGCGTTCGCGTCAAGGGCAAGGAGCAGGCGGTCGGCATCTTCTATCCCGTCGGGCCGGCCCAGGCACTGGACAAGCAGACAGCCGAAGAACTCCGCGTGTGGGCCGCCTTCCTCAAGTCCTACCGCGCCCAGGACTGGGACCAGTGCGACCTGCACCTCCTCAACCTGCAGCGTCTGGGCGCCAAAAAATACCTTTACGAGCTGTACTCCGAACGTGTAGCCTCGATGAGGTTGCTGCCTATCGACCCGGCCTGGGACGGCGCGACCAATTTCGAGACGAAATAAAGGGGCGCTGCCAATGAGGGTGCGTGTGCTGGGCTGCTCCGGCGCGATCGCGAAGGACTGCCGGACCACGTCCTTCCTGATCGACGGCGACGTGCTGGTGGATGCCGGCACGGGCGTCGGCGACCTCTCGCTGGCCGAGATGAGCGGCATCCGCCACGTGCTGCTGACGCACTCGCACCTGGACCACGTCGCCGCCCTGCCGCTGATGGTGGACTCCATCGCCTCGCAGCTGGACGAACCGATCCACGTGCACGCGCTGCCCGGCACGCTCGCCGCGCTCAAGACCCACATCTTCAACAACGTGATCTGGCCGGACTTCAGCCGGATCCCCTCGCCGCAGGCGCCCTTCGTCGCGTTCCATGAGGTGCAGGTGGGGCAGGTGCTCGACCTGCACGGCAAGGCGATCGAGGTGCTCCCGGCGGTTCATACCGTGCCGGCCTGCGGCTATGCGGTGTCCGCGGGCAAGGGCTGCTGGGTGTTCACCGGCGACACCGAACGCAACCCCGCGTTCTGGCGCCGCATCAACCAGCTCGATGTCGCGGCGCTGGTCATCGAGACGGCCTTCAGCAACCGCGAGCGGGAACTCGCCCGGCGCAGCCTGCACCTGTCGCCGCAGGCGCTGGCCGAGGAGCTCGATTGCATCGACAAGAGCCGGCACTTCCCGATCTACGTCACGCACACGAAGCCCGCGGAGACCGAGCTGATCATGACGGAGATCCAGCGCTTCGACCAGACGCAGCCCTTCGGGCCCGACGTGAGCCATGACATCCGCTGGCTGCGCGCCGGCCAGGAATTCGAGTTGTGAGCGCCGTCCTGCAATCTCGCAACAGCGAGCAGGAGTTCCTGAACTCGCAACAGTTGCCGCCCGACAAGCGCGGCATCTCCTTCG
>DASWUI010000427.1:0-1603 GCA_036401715.1 Ramlibacter sp.
CGCCGGGTCGTAGCCCGGCCGGATGGCCAGGGTCAGCGCCGGCCGCCTGGCCAGCGCCCCGGCCAGCAGCTTGAGCTTCTCCTGCTCCGGCGGCAGCAGGGTGCTGCTGCCGGGATCGAAGCCGACCGCCTCGAACTTCTCGGCGCCGCCCCCCAGCAGCGCGCCCAGGGCGCGGACCGGCGCCGTCACGATCTTCGTCAGCACGTTGACGATCGCCTTCCACACGATCGCGCCGTAGCTGAACTGCGGATCGTCGAGACTGCCGGACACCGGCAGGTCCAGGTCGATCACGCCGTCGCTGTCCTCCAGCAGCGCGATCGCCAGGTCCAGCGGCAGCTTCATCGCATCCGGGCTGTCCACCCGCTCGCCGAGCTTGAGCCGGTTGACCACGAACTTGTTGGTGCCCGCCAGCTGGCGCTGCCGGATCTTGTATTCGAGGTCCACCGAGAGCCGGCCCGACTCGATCCTGCGGCCCGCGAACTTGCCGGAATAAGGCGTCAGGCGTGCCATCTCCAGGTTGCGGAAGGCCAGCACCAGGTCGGTGGCCTCGGTCGCGCGGAAGGGCTGGATCGACCCCCGGATGCGCGCGGAGCCGTACTCGTCCACCTTGCCATCCAGCTCCACCTGCGCACTCGCGGCGGGATCGGTGGACAGGCCGGTCACCACGCCGCCGAGTTCGTGCATGGCGGTGCCGAACTGCGGCCGCAGCGACAGGTCGGCGAACTCCATCCGGGCGTCGACCACGCGCAGGCGCTCGACGGCCAGCGGGAAGGGCGCGGCGGACGGCGGCGGCGCCGTCGCGGCCACCGGCGCGGGGCCGCTGCGGCGCAGCCGCTGCAGGTTGAGCGTCTGGTCCTCGAAGATGATGAGCTTGCCGAAGGGCTTGAGCGCCACCAGCTCGCGGATGTGCACGCGGTCGGGCGCGAGCGCCACGCTGACGCTGTCCGACGAGAACTTCTCCCAGCCCAGGAAGGCCTCGCCGGTGTCCTCCTCCAGGATCACCAGGTCGTCCACCGAGAAGCCGCCGCTGAAATCCAGCTTCAGGCCCCGGCTGCCCGGTGCGAAGGCCAGCCTGCCGTGGGTGCCCGCCCTGCCGCGCTGCAGGTCCAGCCGCGCGAACTGGTTCAGGTAGGGCGCGAAGGGCTTGAGCGACACGCCGGCCATGCGCAGGTCCAGCCGGCCGCTCGGCTTGCCCGGCACCACGGTTCCCCGGGCCTGCAAGCGTCCGCCCTGCCGGACGGCGAAGCCGGCTTCCACGGGGATCGCCTTCTGCAGGTCGAGCCCGACGTCCTGCAGCGCGATCGTCCCCTGGACCAGGTCCAGCGCCACCGGCGCGCCCTGCGATGCGTCGCGGAACTGCAGCTCGATGTCGTCCGCGCGGACCCGGGCGATGCGCAGGTCCGGCAGCGGCGCGGATGCGTCGGCCGCCGGCGTGCCGGCCCCCTGCGCACCGGGCGCCGCGCGCAGGATCTCCTGCCAGTTGAGGCGCTGCTTCCTGTCCACCGCGACGAGCGCGCGGGCCCCGCCCAGGTCCACGGCTTCGACGGCAATGCGGTTGCCGGGCAGCTGCACGGTGGCACCGCTGAGCGCGGCACGCCGCAGG
>DASWUI010000428.1:0-4498 GCA_036401715.1 Ramlibacter sp.
TGTGCTTGTTCTTCTGCACCAGCTGGATGATCGCCAGCGGTTCCACCGGCGGGTTCTGCTTGAAGGTGACGTGGATCACGGTGGGCGCCGCATCGACCTTCACCACGCCGTAGGGCCGCGCCAGCACGCGCAGCCGGTGCACGTCGATCAGCGTCTGCGCCTGCGGCGGCAGCTTGCCGAAGCGGTCGACGATCTCCTCCAGCAGGCGGTCGATCTGGTCGACGTTCTTCGCCGTGGCCAGCTTCTTGTAGAAGGAAAGGCGCAGGTGCACGTCGCCGCAGTAGTCGTCCGGCAGCAGCGCCGGCGCATGCAGGTTGATCTCGGTGGTGACCGACAGCGGCGCCAGCAGGTCCGGCTCCTTGCCGGCCTTGAGCGACTTCACCGCCTCCGACAGCATCTCGTGGTACAGCTGGAAGCCCACCTCCCGCATGTTGCCGCTCTGGTTCTCGCCCAGCACCTCGCCCGCGCCGCGGATCTCCAGGTCGTGCATGGCGAGGTAGAAGCCGGAGCCCAGTTCCTCCATCTGCTGGATAGCCTCCAGCCGCTGCGCCGCCTGCTTGGTCAGGCCCTCGATGTCCGGCACCATCAGGTAGGCATAGGCCTGGTGGTGGCTGCGGCCCACGCGGCCGCGCAGCTGGTGCAGCTGCGCCAGGCCGAACTTGTCGGCGCGCGCGATCACGATGGTGTTGGCCGTGGGCACGTCGATGCCGGTCTCGATGATGGTGGAGCACAGCAGCACGTTGTGGCGCTGCTGCACGAACTCGCGCATCACGCGCTCCAGCTCGCGCTCCGGCATCTGCCCGTGGGCCACGGCGATGCGCGCCTCGGGCAGCAGCCGCTCCAGCGCCTCGCGCCGGTTCTGGATGGTCTCCACCTCGTTGTGCAGGAAGTAGACCTGGCCGCCGCGCTTGAGCTCGCGCAGCACCGCCTCGCGGATCACGCCGCTGCCTTCGTTGCGCACGAAGGTCTTGATGGCCAGCCGCCGCTGCGGCGCGGTGGCGATCACCGACAGGTCGCGCAGGCCCTCCAGCGCCATGCCCAGCGTGCGCGGGATCGGCGTGGCCGTGAGCGTCAGCACGTCCACTTCGGCGCGCATCGCCTTGATCGCCTCCTTGTGGCGCACGCCGAAGCGGTGTTCCTCGTCGATGATCAGCAGGCCCAGGTTCTTGAACTTGGTGGACTGCGACAGCAGCTTGTGCGTGCCCACGACGATGTCGATGCTGCCGTCCTCCAGGCCCTTGAGCGCGGCGTTGATCTCCTTGGTCGAGCGGAAGCGGCTCATCTCCGCCACCTTGACCGGCCACTTGCCGAAGCGGTCCACCAGCGTCTGGTAGTGCTGCTCCGCCAGCAGCGTGGTCGGCGCCAGGAAGGCGACCTGCTTGCCGCCGGTGATGGCGATGAACGCGGCGCGCAACGCCACCTCGGTCTTGCCGAAGCCGACGTCGCCGCAGACCAGGCGGTCCATGGGGTGCGGCGAGACCATGTCCTGGATCACCGCGTGGATTGCGGCGTTCTGGTCGGCGGTTTCCTCGAAGCCGAAGTCGTTGGCGAAGGCCTCGTAGTCCTGCGCCGAGAAGCGGAAGGCATGGCCCTGGCGCGCGGCCCGGCGGGCGTACAGGTTCAGGAGTTCGGCGGCGGTGTCGCGCACCTGCTCGGCCGCCGTGCGCTTGGCCTTCTCCCACTGCCCGGAGCCCAGCTTGTGCAGCGGGGCTTCCTCGGCGCCGACGCCCGTGTAGCGGCTGATCAGGTGAAGCTGGCTCACGGGCACGTAGAGCGTCGCCTTGTCCGCGTACTCCAGGTGCAGGAACTCGGTGCTGCCCTGGCCGACGTCCATGCTGACCAGGCCGCGGTAGCGGCCGATACCGTGCTGCGCGTGCACCACCGGGTCGCCCACGTTCAGCTCCGACAGGTCCTTGATCAGCGCCTCGACGTCGCTGACCTGCTCCTGCTTCTTGCGGCGGCGGGCGGTGGGCGCCTGCGCGAACAGCTCGGTCTCGGTGACGAGGTCCACCGCCTCCTCGACCCAGCAGAAGCCGGCGGCGAGCGCCGCGGTCGCGATGCCCAGCTTCTCGTCGCTCGCCAGGAAATCCTCCAGCGAATCGAAGGCGGGCAGCGTCAGGTGGCTGGCGCGCAGGAAGTCCAGCAGGCTCTCGCGCCGGCCCGCGCTTTCGGCCAGCACGAGGACCTGGTTGGGGGTGCGCTGGGCGTGTTCCTTGAAGCGCGCGAGCGGGTCCTCCGCGCCGCGCACGACGGAGAGGTCGGGCAGGGGGGCGAATTCCGCGTAGCTGCGGTCGTCCTCTGTTGTCATCGCGGGCTTGACCCGCAATCCATCCGCCGGGGATGGATCCCGGGTCGAGCCCGGGATGACATGGTTCAGGGGCTTCAGCGCGAGCTGCGGATGCTCGTTCGCGCGGACGTAGAACTGCTCGCTGCTCAGGAACAGCGCCTCCGGCGGCAGCACCGGCCGCTCCGGGTCGCCCTGCACCAGCCGGTAGCGGTCGCGCGTGTCCTGCCAGAAGCGGTTGAAGGCCGGTTCCAGCTCGCCGTGCAGCACCACGGTGGACTGCTCGCCCAGGTAGTCGAACACGGTGGCCGTATCCTCGAAGAACAGCGGCAGGTAGTACTCGATGCCGGCGGTGGCCACGCCGTTGCCGATGTCCTTGTAGATGCGGCTGCGGGTCGGGTCGCCTTCCAGCAGTTCGCGCCAGCGGCTGCGAAAGCGCGCGCGCGCCGCATCGTCCATCGGGAATTCGCGCCCCGGCAGCAGGCGCACTTCCGGCACCGGATAGAGGCTGCGCTGCGAATCGGGGTCGAAGGTGCGGATCGAGTCGACCTCGTCGTCGAACAGGTCCACGCGGTAGGGCACCGGCGAGCCCATGGGGAACAGGTCGATCAGGCCGCCGCGCACCGCGTATTCGCCGGGGCTCACCACCTGCGTCACGTGGTTGTAGCCCGCCAGCGTGAGCTGGCCCTTGAGCCTCGCCTCGTCCAGCTTCTGCTGCACGCGGAAATGGAAGGTGTAGCCGGCCAGGAAACTCGGCGGCGCCAGGCGGTACAGCGCGGTGCTGGCCGGCACCAGGATCACGTCGGCTTCGCGCTGCAGGATGCGCCACAGCGTGGCCAGGCGCTCGCTGATCAGGTCCTGGTGCGGCGAGAAGCTGTCGTACGGCAGCGTTTCCCAGTCGGGAAACAGGGCACAGCGCAGCTCCGGCGCGAAGAAGGCGAGCTCCTCCAGCAGGCGCTGCGCGTCATTGGCGTCGGCGGTGACGATGGCGGTGAGCCTGCCGTCCCTGAGCTCGCGCTGCGCGAGTTGCGCCAGCAGCAGCGCATCGGCCGAGCCGGCGGGCCGTGGCAGGGCCATGCGCCGGCCGGTTGAAAGCTTCGGTAAGTCCATGTGGGCGTGATGCGCGCGAAAATGCAAAACACCCCGCTCACAATCAGGGCGGGGTGTGGGACGATTGTAGGGTGAATAGAATGGAACGGACGGACATGAACGGCACTGCTTCCACCTCCCGGTATTTCGCACTCATTCCCTGCGCGGGCAACGGCAGCCGGGCCGGCACCGCGGGGCCCAAGCAATACGAGCGCGTGGGCGGCCAGCCCATGGTGTGGCACACGCTGTCTGCGTTCGCGGGCGTCAAGCGCATCGCGCGCACGCTGGTGGTCGTCGCCCCCGGCGACGGCTTCTTCGAGCGCAACCCCACCACGTCGGCGCTGGTGGTGCCCTGCGGCGGCGCCACGCGCGCGGCCAGCGTCACCAACGGCCTGCGCGAACTGCGCCGCGCCGGCGCGACCGACAACGACTGGGTGCTGGTGCACGACGCGGCACGCTGCCTGATCACGCCCGAACTGGTCGACCGGCTGATCGACGCCTGCAGCGGCGACGAAGTCGGCGGCCTGCTCGCGCACCCGCTGGCCGACACGCTCAAGATCGGCGAGAACGGCCGGGTCGCCTCCACCGTGAGCCGGGGCGACAAGTGGCAGGCCCAGACGCCCCAGATGTTCCGGCTGGGCATGCTGCGCCAGGCGCTGGAAGGCGCCGGCGACGGCGTCACCGACGAGTCCAGCGCGATCGAGGCCATGGGCCTCAAGCCCCTGCTGGTCGAAGCCGGCGCGTACAACTTCAAGGTCACCTATCCGGAAGACTTCGCCATGGCCGAGGCCGTGCTGCGCGGGCGCCGCTGCTGCAGATGCGCATCGGCGAAGGCTGGGACACGCACGCGCTGGTGCCCGGGCGCAAGCTGATGCTCGGCGGGGTGGAGATTCCGCACGATCGCGGCTTGCTCGGCCACTCCGACGCGGATGCGCTGCTGCACGCGATCACCGATGCGGTGCTGGGGGCGGCAGGGCTGGGCGACATCGGCCGGCATTTCCCCGACACCGACGAGCGCTTCCGCGGCGCCGATTCCATCCTGCTGCTGACGGAGGCGGCGCTGCGCGCCCGCCAGGGCGGCTGGCAGGTCGCCAACGTCGACAGCACGGTCATTGCCCAGGCGCC
>DASWUI010000429.1:0-2980 GCA_036401715.1 Ramlibacter sp.
CGCGGGACGGCAACGGCCGGGATACTAGTGGCGCGGGCGCGGCGGGCCGTCCCCGCGGGTAGACTGCCCCCGGGGCAGAAGAAGGTGGAAGAGAGGATCGCGGCCGAGGCGCCCGACGGCCTGCCGGTGCCGGCGCGCTACTGGGCGATGGCCGCCATCATCCTGGGCATCGCCCTGACGGTGCTCGACAGCACCATCCTCAACCTCGCGCTGCCCGACATCACGCGCCACTTCGGCGCCTCGCCCGCCGCCGCCGTGTGGGTGATCAACGCCTACCAGCTCGCCACCCTCTCCCTGCTGCTGCCCTGCGCGCACCTCGGCGAACGCGTGGGCTACCGGCGCGTGTACCTCGTCGGCCTCGCGGTCTTCACGGTGGCCTCGCTGGGCTGCGTGCTGGCGCCGACCCTGCCGCTGCTGGCCGGTGCGCGCGCCGTGCAGGGCCTCGGGGCGGCAGGGATGATGGCCGTGAACGCGGCCCTGGTGCGGCTCACGTATCCGGGCAGCGTGCTGGGCCGGGGGATCGCGCTGAACTCCGTGGTCGTCGCTTCGTCCTCGGTGGCGGGCCCCACGATCGCCGCCCTGGTGCTGTCGGTGGCGTCCTGGCCCTGGCTGTTCCTGATCCAGCTGCCGCTGGGAGGGCTGGTCCTCGTCCTCGGACACCGGGCGTTGCCGTCGAACACCACGCCGCCTTCGGGCCCGCGGCTGCGCGCGCTGGACGTGCTCCTGAACATGGCGATGTTCTCGCTGGTGTTCCTCGCGGCCGATGCCTTCGGCGCGCGCCGCGGCGGCGCGCCCGACCCGCGCATGATGGCCGTGGCGGCGCTCCTGCTGGCGGCGGGCCTGGGGGTCGGCTGGGTGTACATGCGGCGCATGCTGCGCCAGCCGGTGCCCCTGTTCCCGGTGGACCTGCTGCGCATCCGCGTGTTCGCGCTGTCGATGTGCACTTCGGTGACCGCCTTCTCCGCGCAGACGCTGGCCTTCATCGCGCTGCCCTTCCTGCTGCTGGAAGGACAGGGCCGCGGCCACTTCGAGGCCGGCCTGCTGATCACCGCCTGGCCCGCCGCCATCGTGCTCGTCGCCCCGCTGGCCGGCCGCCTGATCCACCGGGTGCGCGGCGGACTGCTGGGCGGCATCGGCCTGGGCATCCTGTCGCTGGGACTGGCGCTGCTCGCGCTGCTGCCCGATGCGGCGGCGACGTGGGGCATGGCCGCCGCGCTGGCATTGTGCGGCGCGGGCTTCGGCCTGTTCCAGTCGCCCAACAACCACATCATCGTCACCAGCCCGCCGCTGCGGCGCGCCGGTGCCGCCAGCGGGATGCTGGGGACCGCGCGCCTCACGGGCCAGTCCCTGGGCGCGGTGCTGCTGGCGCTGATCTTCAGCGTGGCGGGCGTGGGCGAGGGCGCCACCACCATCGCGTTCGCGCTGGCGGCGCTGCTGGCAGCAGGGTCGTCGGCCTTCAGCCTGCTGCGGCTGCGGGCGTGACGGTCAGCGCCGCGCGTACTGCGTGGCGCCGAACAGGATCTCGCGTGCCTTGTCGTCGGTGACCGGCTTGCGCAGGTCGGCCAGCACCTTGACTCCGCGCTGCACCGCCGGCCGCTCCGCGATGGTGTCGAACCAGCGCTTGAGGTTCGGGTACTCCTCGATCACGACGCCCTGGTTCTGCCAGCTGCGCAGCCAGGGGAAGGTGGCGATGTCGGCGATGGAGTACTCGGCGCCACCGAGCCACTCGCTGGTGCCCAGCCGCTTGTCGATCACGCCGTAGAGGCGGCGCGCCTCGTTGGTGTAGCGGTCGATCGCGTACTGGATCTTCTCGGGCGCGTACATGCGGAAGTGGTGCGCCTGTCCGAGCATGGGGCCCACGCCGCCCATCTGGAACATCAGCCACTGGAGCACCTCGAACTTCTCGCGGTCGCCGCGGGGCAGGAAGCGGCCGGTCTTCGACGCCAGGTAGACCAGGATGGCGCCGGACTCGAACAGGGAGATCGGTTTTCCGTCCGGCCCCACGGGATCGACGATGGCGGGAATCTTGTTGTTCGGGCTGATCGCCAGGAACCCGGGGCGGAACTGCTCGCCGGCGCCGATGTTCACCGGGATCGCCTGGTAGGGCAGCCCGCACTCCTCCAGCATGATGTGCACCTTGTGCCCGTTGGGGGTGGGCCAGGAATAAACGTCGATCTTCGGCACGCCGTAACCTCCTGTTTCAATCCATAATGTCCGGACTTTACAGGGCAAAGCCATCCCGGATGTTCGAGCGCCTCAAGAAGGCCTTCCAGCGCGACGCCAAGGAGCGCGGTGAAAGCCTGCCGTCCCAGACCTCCACGCACGGTCCCGTGTCGGAGTGGGCGGCCTCGCGCGGAATGAGTTTTTCCAGCGGCGCGCTGGGCAGCACCGTCAGCATGCAGGGCAAGGTGGGCGGGCGCTCCTGGAAGATGGAACTGGGCCGGCCTTCGCGCGACTACATCGCGGGGGAGGAACTGCGCGCTCGCGCGGAGCTCGGCGTCTTCGACGACGTGGGCGCGATGATCATCAACCGGCCGCTGAAGGAAACGCTGGAGCGGCGCGCCTACAGCATGATCACCGACACGCTGCAGACCACGGCCGACCCGCGCCTGCCCGAGGAGATGCGCTGGCTGGCCATGTACGACGAGATCGGCTGGGACGGCCCGCCCGCGGCCTTCTGGAGGCGCTACGCCGTGCTCTCGGACAGGCGCGAGCATGCGCTGGCCTGGGTGGACGACCACCTGGTCAAGCAGCTGATGGAATGGCCGGAGCCCGCGCCGCTGCCGACCGTGCCCTTCATGATCGTGCTGCTGCGCGGCAAGTGCTACCTGCGGATGCAGTACCTGCCGGCGGAGACGACGACGCTGGACCACGCGACGGACGTGTTCGTGGGCGCGTGCGAGAGCGCGCTGGGGGCGTTCCGCAAATGACGTCATCCCCGCGGAGGCGGGGACCCAAGGCTCCCAGGGAAACGGCGGCC
>DASWUI010000430.1:0-1793 GCA_036401715.1 Ramlibacter sp.
CTCGAGCGCCTGGACCGCAGCGGGGTTGCGGTCGACCCCCAGCAATACCGCGGGGTGGTGGAAGCCCTCAGCGAGGTGCTGCGCACGGTCCCGCACGACGCCGGGCTCGAGGCCGTGCTCGAAGCCTCTCCGGCCACCGCCGAGCTGTACGAGAACCTGAACTACGGCCACGCGGGCCTGTGCCGCTCGCCGCTGGAACGTTCGCTCAACGCGGAGCTGGCCGCCCGCGGCGTCATCGACGCGGCGGCGGCGCGCGCCCGGGCGGCTCAGCCGAAGGACTGAAGGGTCTCGTAGCCGCGGCCACCGGGCAGGGAGCGCACCAGCGCGAAGCCGGGACCGGCCCGCCAGCTCACTGGACTCGGCGCGGGCGGCGGGCGGGCGCCCATGGCCTTGCGCGCGAGCGTCACGTGCGGCCGATACCGGCGCGTCTCGGTGGGCAGGCCCAGGGCGGCGAGGCGCTGCGCGAGGCGTTCATGCAGGCCGGCCAGCGCCGCGGGCACCACGCCCGCTTCCAGCACGGCAATGCCGCCCGGCCACACTTCCTGGCGGTCCAGCACCAGTTCGAAAGCTTCCGCCGGCACCGCGAGACCCTCGCGCAGGTCCCGCAGGCGTTCGCCCGCGACCTCTCCCAGGAAATGCAGCGTGACGTGCAGCCGCTCGGGGTGGGTGCGGCGCGCCGACGGCGGCCAGGACCAGGCATCCGCCTGCGCGAGCAGGGCCGCGTGCACCGGCGGCGGTGGCCACAGTCCGATGAACAGGCGCAGGCTCGCGGGCGGGACGGCATCCATGCCGCATTCTGTGGCGCGCGGCCCAAGAAATCCGGCCGCGCAGCGCCCGAACGCCCGATTCTCTCGCGGATGAGCAACACGCATGCGCCGCAGCCGCTACAGTGTCGGCCAATGTACAGGGCTGGGAGGCTGGTGCGGCGCGAGGACAAACCAGTGCATCGCCTCCGCGCCGGCTGCGCCGAACAACAATGACTTCCTCCGAGTTGCCCGCGGACGTCCGCCGCTTCGTCCTCACCAGCATTCCCTCGGTGCCTTACCTCGAGGCACTGCTGCTGCTGCGCGCGAACCCCGCGCAGTCCTGGGACGCCGCGCAGTTCGCCCGCCGCCTCTACGTGCCCGAGCGGACCGGGGCGGAGCTGGTGCAGCTCCTGCGCGACAGCGGCATCGCCGCCGCGGCAGACGAGGGCGCGGGCGTACGCTATGCTCCCAATGCCGAGCTGGCGGAGTTGCTCGACCGGGTGGCGCAGGCCTACGCCACCGACCTGCTGACGGTCACCGAACTCATCCACTCACGCATCGACCGGCGCGCCCAGCGCTTCGCCGATGCCTTCCGCTTCCGCAAGGAGTGACCGCGACCATGGCTCCCGCGATCTATACCCTGTGCGCGCTGACCTCGATCGTCTGCTTCGTCCTGCTCTGGCGCAGCTGGCGCCGCAGCGGCGCGCGCCTGCTGTTCTGGAGCGCGCTGTGCTTCGCCGCGCTGAGCGTCAACAACGTGCTGCTGGTGGCCGACCGGGTGATCTGGCCGGTGGAGGCGGACCTGGGCATCGCGCGGCTGCTGGCCGCGCTGGCCGCGGTGCTGCTGCTGCTGTTCGGCCTGGTATGGGAGGAGGACTAGATGGAGCAGATGCTCATCGGCGCGATCGCCGCGGGCTGGCTGGTCGCCGGGCTGTTCTTCTTCCGCTTCTGGCGGCACACGCGCGACCGCTTCTTCCTCTGGTTCGCGCTGTCGTTCTGGATCGAGTCGGCCAACCGGATTGCGCTGGGCGTGTTCGGGGGCACCGA
>DASWUI010000431.1:0-3804 GCA_036401715.1 Ramlibacter sp.
CGACCTCGATGGCGAGCCGCTCGGAAAGCCCGGCAACCACCCCAACGCCGTGGCGCAGCTGCGCCGCATGAGCGGGCGCACCGTGGTGTTCCAGACGGCGCTGACCGTGATGTGCCGGGAGTCCGGCTTCGCCCAGCACGACCTCGCCGCCGTGCGCGTGCGATTCCGCGCGCTGCAGGACGAGGAGATCGAGGCCTACCTGCGCGCCGAGCAGCCCTACGACTGCGCGGGCAGCGCCAGGAGCGAGGGCCTGGGCATCGCGCTGCTCGAGGCGATCGACAGCGACGACCCGACGGCGCTGGTGGGCCTGCCGCTGATCCGCACCTGCCGCATGCTGCGCGCCGCCGGCGTGCGCGTGTTCTGATGGGCGCGGGCCGCCTCTTCCTGGTCCCGGCGCCGCTGGATTTCGGCTGCGAGCCCGCCGTTCCCCTGCCGCAGGTGCTGCCGGCCGGGACCCTCTTGCAGGCCGCGCGCCTGACGCACTGGGTATGCGAGAACGCGAAATCGGCGCGCGCCTTCCTCAAGCGCGTGGGTGAGGTGCAGCCGCTGGCGGCGCCGCTGCAACAGCAGGACATCGCCGAGCTCCCGCGCGAAGTGCACAAGAAGGGGGACCACCTGCCGGCGTCCTTCGACGCGCGCCCGCTGCTGCAGGCCGCGCTGGCGGGACACGACGTCGGCCTCCTGAGCGAAGCGGGCATGCCCGCGGTGGCCGACCCGGGAAGCTCCGTGGTGCGGGCGGCGCACGAGCTCGGGCTGGAAGTGGTCCCGCTCGTGGGGCCGGTGTCGCTGCTGCTCGCGCTCGCCGCCAGCGGGCTGAACGGCCAGAACTTCGCCTTCGTCGGCTACCTGCCGCAGGACGCCGCGCAGCGCTCCCAGCGCCTGCGGGAGCTGGAGGCGCTGGCGCTGCGAACGGGCCAGACGCAGCTGTTCATCGAGACGCCGTACCGCAATGCGGCGATCTGGCAGGCGATGCTGCAGGCGCTCAAGCCGGGCACGCGGGTGGCGGTGGCTTCGGCGCTGACGCTGCCGGATGCGCGTTGCCGGTGTGCGAGCGTGGCCGCGTGGAAGAAGGAAGCGGCGCCGGTAGGCAACGACCTGCCGGCGGTGTTCGCGATCGGGGTGTGATGGCCTCGTCGTCCCCGCGCAGACGGGGATGACGGGCTCAACGCATCGGCTGCACGGTCCGCAGCGCCTTCACCGCCCCCTCGCCGATGGCCGCCCCGAAGCGCTTGGCCAGCTTCTCGCCGATGTTCTCGTGGCGGGTGTAGTCCACCAGTTCCTCCGCCTTGATCACCTCGCGGGCGACGAAGTCCAGGTTGCCGATCTGGTCGGCCAGGCCCAGTTCCACCGCCTGCTGGCCGGTCCAGAACAGGCCGCTGAACAGCTCGGGCATGTCGGCCTTGAGCTTCTTGCCGCGGCCGGTCTTGACCACCTCGATGAACTGCTTGTGCACCACGTCCAGCATCTGCTGCGCATGCAGCCGGTGGCGCTCGGTCTGCGGGCTGAAGGGATCGAGGAAGCCCTTGTTCTCGCCGGCGGTGAGCAGCCGGCGCTCCACCCCGATCTTGTCCATCAGGCCGGTGAAGCCCCAGCCTTCCATCAGCACGCCGATGCTGCCGACGATGCTGGCCTTGTCCACGAAGATGCGGTCGGCCGACACGGCGATGTAGTAGGCCGCGGAGGCGCAGGACTCCTCGACCACCGCGTACAGGGGCTTCTTGTACCTGGCCTTCAGCCGGCGCAGTTCGTCGTTGATGATGCCGGCCTGCACCGGGCTGCCGCCCGGCGAGTTGATCAGCAGCACCACCCCCTGCGCGGCCGGATCCTCGAAGGCCGCCTTCGCCGCCGCGATCACGAATTCCGCGCTCGACTCGCTGCCGGAATCGATCTCGCCCTGGATCTCCACCACCGCCGTGTGCGGGGCCAGCTTCTCGGAGCTGACGGTGCCGCGGCCCGTGAGCGCCCAGACCAGGAAAAGGAAGAAGGCCAGCCACGCCAGTCGCACGAAGGCGCGCCAGCGGCGCGCGGTCTTCTGCTCCTCGAGCGTGGCGAACAGCAGCTTCTCCATCGTGGCGCGCTCCCAGCCCGGGGCGTCGCCGGCGCGCACCGCGGACGCAGCAGGGGCGGCCGGGCCGGGACGGGCGGCAGGGGGTTCGGCCGGAGAGTCCGGCGGCAGGTTCTCGTTCATTTCGGGAGCTCAGAAGGCCAGGGGTTGCAGGTTCCAGGCAGTATGCCAGTGCACCACGCCCGCACGTTCCGTGAGCTTGATGCGGGTCAGGGAGCCGCGGCACGGGCCGCCGGCGCACGCCCCGGTGTCGGGCTGGTAGGCGGCACCGTGGGAGCCGCACAGGAGCCAGCGCCCGGTGTCGTCGAAGAAGCGGTTCGGCTGCCAGTCCATCTCCATGGCCACGTGCGTGCAGCGATTCAGGTAGGCGTGGACCTGCCCCTGGTAGCGGATCGCGAACGCGCGGCAGGTCTGGCCGCCGTAGACCACGTCGAAGGGCAAGGCCAGGCCGCCGTCGACCAGGTCGCCCGCGTTGCACAGGGGCACCAGTTCGCCCTCGTCGTCCTGCGGCACGTTCATGCGTTCTCCAGCAGCCAGGCGTGCAGCTCGCCCACCGAGTGCACGATCGCGCGCGGCCGCAGTGCGTCGAAGGTGCCGTGGTCGTGGGCGCCGTAGCTCACGGCCAGGCTCGCGCAGCCGGCGTTCAGGGCCATCTGCAGGTCGTGGGTTGTGTCGCCGATCATCAGCGTGCGTTCCGGCTCGGCGCCGAACTCGCGCATCAGCTCGTGCAGCATCAGCGGATGCGGCTTGCCCGCGGTCTCGTCGGCCGTGCGCGAGCCGTCGAACACGCCGGCGAGCTGCACCGTCCGCAGCACGTCGTCCAGCCCGCGGCGCGACTTGCCCGTGGCCACGGCCAGCCAGTGGTGGCGGCGGCGCAGGTCGGCCAGCATGGGCAGCACGCCCTCGAACAGGCTCAGGTCGTCCTGGTGGTTGATGTAATGGCGGCGGTAGGCGGCGCCCAGTTCGGCGTAGCGCTCGCGCGGGACGTCGGGCGCGGCATGCGCCAGGGCCTCCATGAGGCCCATGCCGATCACGTAGGCGGCATCGCGGTCGCTGGGGATGGCGCCGCCCACGTCGGCCACCGCGCGCTGGATGCAGCGCACGATGATGGCCGTGGAGTCGAACAGGGTGCCGTCCCAGTCACAGGCGATCAGGTCGAATTGGCGCGGTCGGCTGGCGGGCATGGTCGGTGAATCGGTGCAGCTCGGCGGGCAGCGGCGCCTGCAGGGCGATGCGCTCGCCGGTGGCGGGATGGTCGAACTGTAACCGCCACGCATGCAGGAACATGCGCTTGAGGCCTTGATTCTGCAGCGCCTTGTTCAGCTCTAAGTCGCCGTACTTGTCGTCGCCGGCGATCGGGTGGCCTGCGCTGGCCAGGTGCACGCGGATCTGGTGGGTGCGGCCGGTCTTGATGGTGACTTCGAGGAGGGTGGCCTGGGGAGCGCCCCCACCCCCACCCTCCCCCGGAGCGAGTGAAAGACCCTGGGCGACCTTGACCAGCGTGATCGAGCGCATGCCGTCCGGGTCGTCCTTCGCCACCACCTTCACCCGGCGTTCGCCGTCGGCCTGCAGGTACTTGTGCAGCGGCTGGTCGATGACCTTCCTGCTGGCGGGCCAGGCGCCGATCACCAGCGCCAGGTAGGTCTTGCCGGTCTCGCGCTCGCGGAACTGGTCCTGCAGCCGCGTGAGGGCCGAGCGCTTCTTGGCCACCAGCAAAATGCCGGAGGTCTCCCGGTCCA
>DASWUI010000432.1:0-7340 GCA_036401715.1 Ramlibacter sp.
CGGCATTGCCGCCGCGTGCCAGGCCGAGCAGGGCGTCGAGCCAGCGTTCCTCGGTCGCCGTGGCCGGGATGCGCTCCGGCGGCGTGACCACCATCGCCCAGTACTTGCCCGGCATCCAGGTGCGCTCGAAGTAGGTGAAGGGCATCTGCTGGCGGAACTGCAGGCCCGAGCGCAGGTAGATGGTGCCGCTGTCGTAATCGAAGCCGTTCACCACCGCGTAGTGCCACTGGGGCAGCATCGTGCCCACGTCCTGCAGCACGATGACGGGGTTGCCCGCCGCGACTTCACGCAGCAGGTCGCCGTACTGCGGCGACAGCAGGTAGCTCACGAGGCCGTGCTTGCGCGGCGCGGCGAGCATCTCCAGCTGCAGGCTGCCGTTGCGCGCCGGCAGCCACACCTCGTCGACCAGCGACGCGGCGGACACGCGCGAGCCCGCGCTGGTCATCGCCATCGCCAGCGCCGCGGGCCCGCACTGGTACTTGTCGTCGGGGAAGAAGGGCACCTGCGCCAGCTCCGCCTGCCGCGGCACGCCCGCGGGCCAGTCGGTGCGCAGCGCCAGCGTCTGCGGCACCAGCGAGCCGCAGCCGCAAAGCAGCAGCACGGCGGCCCACAGGGTGAACCGCCGCGCCGCGTGCAGGAAGGCCGCTTCGCGTCCGCGCATCCGTCCTTACTTGCGGAAGGCGTAGTACCAGACCAGCGCAGCCACCAGGATGATGGCCACCCAGCCCCAGGTACTGACGCCGCCGGCCGGAGCGGTCTGGATGTCCTGCGCCAGGGCATGCACTTCGGCGTCGGTCATGGAGCGCACCCGCTCGCGCGCGGCCTGGGGATCGACGCCGGCGGTCTGCAGTTGCGCGGCGACTTCGGCGCGGTCCAGCGTCGCCAGCACCATCGCGCGTTCCGCGCTGACGGCTCCCGCGGCCGCCTGGTCGGCGCCGATCAGGCCGGCATTCGCCGTCTGGAACGAGAGGGCCAGCAGGGACACCACCAGCACACGACACGTCGATTTCCTGAATGCGAGGTTCATGGATGCGCTCCTTGGTTGTTACCCGTGCACGGCAGCTTCGCCGCTCGCGGACCAGGGATTTACGCACGCGCCTCGCCGCGGCGGTGTGGCGCTTCACCACCCGGAAACATGTTGCTACAAGTGTTTCGGACGCGCGCCGCGCGCAGCCCGGCGGTGGGGCGGCGCCGCGGCGCGCTGCCTCAGGCCTGCGGGGGAACGATCGCCTCGATGCGGTCCGGATCGCGCCGGATGGTGTCGCGCTCGCGGTGTTCGCGGCGATCGAGCTTGCCGAAGGCGTGGTCCAGCGCGTGCCCGAGCTTCTCCGCCGCGCCGCGGAAGGCGAGGTTCTGGTCGGGGGCGTAATTGGTCACGGCGATCGGCGCGCGGCCCGTCACGCGCGCTTCCATCATGCAGCGCTTGTCCACGCCGCCGCCCTTGGCGGAGTGGTTCTCGTCCGTCATCTGCACCTCGATGCTGGTGATGTCCTGCTCGAAGCGGGCCAGGTGTTCGTTGAGGTATTCGCCGGCCCAGCGCTCCAGGGCGTCCTTGTTGTCGATGTCGTTGGAGGTGTTGACTTGCACTTTCATGCGGTTTCCTTTCTGGTCTGCTTCCATCCTGCGCACGGCCGGGTTGGCTGGGAAGTCGGACGCCTTTGATAAGGCTGTCGGACAGGGCTTGCCAGCCGCTGGCAGGCTATGCTCGCGGCCGGACAAGGAGACGACTGCATGCTGGACATGATCGAGGCGGAGTCGGGCGACGACCCGCGGGCCACCATCATCATCCTCCACGGGCTCGGCGCCGACGGAAGCGATTTCGTGCCGATCGCGGAGGAACTGGAGCTGGACAAGGTGGGGCCCGTGCGCTTCATCTTCCCACATGCGCCCGTGATGCCGGTGACCGTCAACGGCGGCTACCGCATGCGTGCCTGGTACGACATCGCCGGCTTCGACGCGGACAGCCCGCAGGACGAGGCCGGGCTGCGGCGCTCGGCGGCGCTGGTGGAGGCGATCCTGCAGCGCGAGAAGGAGCGGGGCATCCCCGCCGGCCGCATCGTGCTCGCCGGCTTTTCGCAGGGCTGCGCGATGGCGCTGCTCACCGGCCTGCGCCACGCCGAGCGGCTCGCGGGCATCGCCGGGCTGTCGGGCTACCTGCCGCTGGCGGACAGCACGCAGGCCGAGCGCACGCAGGCCAACGCGGACGTGCCGATCTTCCTGGCGCACGGCACGCACGACGAAGTGGTCGCGCTGGAGCGCGCCGAGGCTTCGCGCGACGCGCTGCTCGCGCT
This sequence comes from Ramlibacter sp., assembly GCA_036401715.1. Classification (GTDB taxonomy): domain Bacteria; phylum Pseudomonadota; class Gammaproteobacteria; order Burkholderiales; family Burkholderiaceae_C; genus Ramlibacter. Next base: position 2,292 of record DASWUI010000432.1, read on the forward strand.
GGGTTACCCGGTGGAATGGCACGAGTACCTGATCGGCCACGGCGTGCATCCGCTGGAGGTGGGCGAGCTGAACGACTGGGTCGTTCGCGTGCTGTCCGCGCCCTAGGGCGGCGCGTCAGGCCACGCGCCTACACCGCTGCGCGGCAGCGCGGCTAGGGTCGGAAGCATCCACGGAACAGGAGCTTTCGAATGAACAATCCGATGTTGGGGCAGGTGCTCGGCGGCCTCTTCGGCCAGGCGATGGGCCGGCGCGGCATGCGCGGCGGTTTGGGCGGCGGTGGCCTGGGCGGCTTGGGCGGCCTTGGTGGCGGCCTCGGCGGCATCGCCCTGGGCAGCGTGCTCGCCGGCATGATGCGCAACCGTGCCCAGCCGAGGGGACTCCCCGGCGGCGGGCGCCCCTATGCGAACCAGACCGCGCTCATGGTGATGCTGCTGCCGCTGGCGATGCGCTGGATCCAGCGCAACGGCGGCATGAATGCCGTGCTGGACAAATTCCGTCAGAAGGGCATGGCGCGGCAGGCGCAGTCCTGGATGTCCGGCGGCGAGAACCAGCCGATCGACGAACAGTCGGTGGAGCAGGTGGTGGGGCACGAGGAACTGCGGGCGATGGCGGAACGCCTCGGGGTCCCCGAGCAGCAGGTGGCGCAGGCCTTCGCCGAGATCATGCCGGAGATGGTGGACAAGCTCACGCCCGAGGGGCAGCTGCCGCCGCAGGCCGACGAGGTGCTCGACGAGGGCCGGCAGGCGCTGGAAAAGGAAATCGAGGACGTGCGGTACCGCGAGGTCCGCGCGCCGTAGCGATGGCACGGTGGCCCGCGCGCGGGCTAGACCTCGCCGCCGAAGGTCTTCACCAGGTTGGCGATGTACTTCTCCACCAGCTTCTCGAACTCCGAGGCGACGAGGGGCTCCACCACCACCTTCATGAGCCCGGGCACCGGCACGTCGACCGTGCCTTCGGTCTTCAGCACAATCCTGGTCGACTTGCCCTTGTGGTCGGTGATCTTCCAGCTGCCGCCCACCTGCGCGTTGCCGATGCCCTTGACCGGCGTCCACCTGACGCTGCCCTTGGCCTTGTCGCTGGTGTACTTGCAGGCGTAGACGGTCCGGATGTTCACCTGCGCGGTGCCGACCTTCTGCATCTCCCACTGGTAGACGCCGTCGCCGAGGTCGGTGAGCTTCTCCACCTTCGGGAAGTGCGAGACCGATTCGGGCACGTCGGACAGCACGGCGAAGACCTCGTCGTACTTCGCCCTGACATCGAACTCGTAGCCCAGGTCGATGTGCACCGTCACCGTCATGGCAGGCCCCTCCTAGCGGGGCATTCTGCCATCCACGGCGGCCTGCGCCGCCTGCACGAGGGCGGTCACGGCGCGCTCGGCGCCGGTCGCCGACAGTTCGACGCCGCGGGCGTAGCGGCGCGCCACCACGTCGCGGAAGTGGCTGGCGTTGCGGCGCGTCTCCGGCGACAGCTGCGGGCTGGACTCGGCGAAGGCGCGGTCCCAGCGCGCGCGCGCGGCCTGGCCGAGGCGGTCCCCGCCGGCGCGCCAGCCGGCGATGGCGCGCTGGGCGCCGCTGTCGAAGCCGCTGATCCATTGGCGGGCGGTGGCGTGGAAGGTGGTGGCTTGCATGGCAGTTCCTCGGTTTGGGGTGGGGCGATTCTCCCGGCGTCGGGTAGGGCAGGCGACCTAATGCCGCCGTTCGTCCTGGAGAGCTGCCTCTAGGCGGCGTCCCCTAGCACAGGGGAAGGAACCATGCTTGATCCGAGGCAAGCAGGTTTTGTCCGAAGGTGTTAACTTCGCACGCGAAACCACGAGTCCCCCGGGCGGCGAGCGAGACAAGATCCATGAGCACACTGAAACAGGCCTTGAGCACGCTGGCGCCCGCGCGGCTGCAAGGCATCCGCCGCGGCATCGAAAAAGAGAGCCTGCGGGCCACCCCCACGGGCGCGCTCGCGATGACCCCGCATCCGGCGGCGCTGGGATCGGCCCTCACGCACCCGAACATCACCACCGACTACAGCGAGTCGCAGCTGGAGCTGATCACCGGCGTGCATGCCAGCGTGGAGCAGTGCCTGGAGGAGCTGACGCAGGTCCACCAGTTCACCTACCGCGCGCTCGGCGACGAGCTGATGTGGGTCAGCAGCATGCCCTGCTCGCTGCCGGCCGACGAGAACATCCCGATCGGCCGCTACGGCTCGTCCAACGTGGGCCGCGCCAAGAGCGTCTACCGCATGGGACTGGCGCACCGCTACGGCCGGCGCATGCAGACCATCTCCGGCATCCACTACAACTGGTCGCTGCCGGGCGTCAGCGACGCGCAGTACTTCGGGCTGATCCGCAACTTCCGCCGCCACGCCTTCCTGCTGCTGTACCTGTTCGGCGCCTCGCCGGCCGCGTGTTCCACCTTCGTGGCCGGCCGCAAGCACGAACTGCAGACGCTCACGGGCGGCACCGTGTACATGCCGTACGGCACCTCGCTGCGCATGGGCCGCCTGGGCTACCAGAGCGAGGCGCAGGCCAGCCTGGCCGTGAGCTACAACAGCCTGGAGGGCTACGCGGCCTCGCTGCACGAGGCGCTGACCAAGCCCTATCCGGCCTACGAGAAGGTCGGCATCACCAATCCGGGCGGCGAGTACAACCAGCTGGCCACCACCCTGCTGCAGATCGAGAACGAGTTCTACGGCACCATCCGGCCCAAGCGCGTGATCCGCCCCGGCGAGCGCCCGCTGCACGCGCTGCGCGAGCGCGGCGTCGAGTACGTCGAGGTGCGGCTGATGGACCTCGATCCCTTCGTGCCGATCGGCATCAAGGCGCAGACCATGCGCTTCCTCGACATCTTCCTGCTGCACTGCCTGCTGGCCGGCAGCCCGGAGGACACGCCGCAGGAGATCGCCGCGCTGGGACGCAACCAGCACCGCACCGCCGCCTTCGGGCGCGACCCGGCCGTCCTGCTGGAGCGCGACGGCCGCGAGGTGAGGCTGACCGACTGGGGCGCGCAGATCGTGGCCGAATGCGCCCCGATCGCCGCCATGCTGGACTCCGTGCACGACACCACCGACTACGGCGATGCGCTGCGCGCGGCCGAGGCGCTGCTGCAGAACCCGGACATGCTGCCTTCCGCGCGCGTGCTCGCGGCGATGGCCCGCGACCACCAGAACAGCTTCGCGTCCTTCACGCTGGCGCAGTCGGAGCTCGCCAAGGGCAAGCTGCTCAAGCTGCCCTACACGGGCGGCCTGCAGGCGCGCATGGAGGCGATCGCCAGGCAATCCGTGGCCGACCAGGCGGCGGTGGAGGCGGCCGACACCATGCCCTTCGAGCAGTACCGGCAGCAGTACATCTCCCCGGACCGCCTGGGGCTCACGCAGGCGGCCGTTGCGCCGGCCCTGGCGACCGTCTGACCCCACCCGGCGACCGCTCGGCCGCCGGCGCCCGGAAACGCGGCGATCTCCGACACGCTCGCGGTCAACGCCGCGCGGAGACTCCGCGTTGGCGAAGAGTCGACACGACAGAAGGAGCTCCCATGCGCACCCACCATCCCGCGAACCGGCTGCTGGCCGTCCTGCTGGCCGCCTGCCTCGGTGCCGGCCCGGCGCTCGCGCAGCCGCCCTGGGCCGGTGGCGGCGGCAAGGGCGGCGGCGAGGACAAGCACGAGCGCAAGGCCAAGGCATCGAAGGACGACCGCGGCGGCTTCGAGCAGGGCAAGGGCAAGAAGGCCAAGGGTGGCGACGCCGACGGCGGCAAGGGCAGGAACGTGGCGCGCAAGGCGCCGCAGCCCGGCGCCTACTTCGGCGACCGCAACCGCGATGCCGTGCGCGCCTACTACGCGTCGGCCGGCAAGGGCGGCAAGGCCTGCCCGCCCGGGCTGGCGAAGAAGAACAACGGCTGCATGCCGCCCGGCCAGGCGAAGAAGTGGGACATCGGCCAGCCGCTGCCGCGCGACGTGGTGGTGTACCCGGTGCCCAGCCAGCTGGTGGTCTCGCTGCCGCCGGTGCCGGTCGGCCACAAGTACGTGCAGGTCGCGGGCGACATCCTGCTGATCGCCATCGGCTCCAAGATGGTGGTCGACGGCATCAGCGGCCTGTCGAGCCGCTGAGGTGCGCCGCGGTGCTGCGGCCCTGCCGCTGCAGCGGCAGGCGACGCGGCTTACAATACAGGGATCTGGGACAGGAACGCGCGCCGGAGGCGCGGCATGTCCCGTGAAGCAGACCCCGCCCCTGCTGCGCAGGCGAGCGAAGGCCCGGTCTGCACGCACCGGCCCGCGGGCCGGCCCATGATTCAGCAGACCGTCGCCGGCCCTCCCGTTCGAGGGCGCTCGAATGCTCGCGAAAGCGGCGACGGCTGTGCCAGAGGACGCGCATGGCGAAGGAAGAACTGATCGAAATGAACGGCCGCGTGGCCGAAATCCTGCCGGATTCGCGCTACCGCGTGATCCTGGACAACGGCCACGAGCTGGTGGCCTATACCGGCGGCAAGATGCGCAAGAACCACATCCGCATCATTGCCGGGGACCTGGTGAGCCTGGAGCTTTCGCCCTACGACCTGACCAAGGGACGGATCATGTTCCGCCACCTGCCCAACCGCGGCACGGGTGGCCCGCCGCCGCAGCGGCGCCGCTGATTCCAGGGGACGAGCGGCCGCGAGGCCGCTTTTTCATGGCCCCGCCTGCGAGGCCGCTCCTTCATTGCACCTGTCCGGCCTGCAGGTGTTCGCGCAGGCGCTCGATGTCCTCCCGCAGCACCTGCAGGTCCCCCTCGGCCGCCCGCGCCGAGATCCCGCGGCTCTGCCACGCGGCCCACTGGAAGCCGAACAGCGCCAGGCCGCCCGCGGCCCGATGCGCCACGGTGCGCAGCTGCCCGCGGTCGCCGCAGGCCAGCGCCCCCGCCATCGCCTCCACCATCTGCCGGCGCGAATCGAGGAAGGCGGAGACTTCCTGCCGCAGCTGCGGATCGACCCGGACCGCCGCATCCGCGGGCGCGGGCGCGGGCGCCTGCGCCGCGGACGCGGGCGGCCCCAGCTCCAGCGGCACCTGCATGGGCCGCGGCACCCCGCC
>DASWUI010000433.1:0-1625 GCA_036401715.1 Ramlibacter sp.
GGTAGCGCGCCGGCATTTCGTGGATCCGCATCATCCTCGGCAGGTCCGCGGTGTTGAAGTCGGGATCCCAGGCGGGTGCCCCGAGCACCCTGGCCCCCAGCCGCAGGTAGCCCTGGATCAGGGCCGGGGGTTCGACGTCCAGGCGCCCGTCGAACTGCTCCACCGGCAGCGGCAGGCGCGGGGTCACCTGGAAGTCGACCGGCGCCAGGTGCGTCTCTTTCAGCTGCCGCCAGATGCTGGCGGCAGCGTCGCCGCTGACCACGCCGTTGTGCAGCATCGGGATGCTGGCGCAGCCGACCATCACGTCCAGCTGGTTGCGCTGCATGAACTCGGCCAGGGCGCCCCAGAGCGCGAGGATGACGCCGCCGTGCCGGTGGTCCGGGTGCACGCAGCTGCGCCCCAGCTCCACCATGCGCTCGCGCAAAGCACGCAGCCGCCACAGGTCGAACTCGGTGTCGCTGTAGAAGCTGCCGATGCGGCGCGCCTGGCCGGGACTCAGCACGCGATAGGTGCCGATCACTTCGCCGGTGGAGCCGGCGCGCACCAGCAGGTGCTCGCAGTGCTCGTCGAACAGGTCGACGTCATGGCCGGGAACGCGGGTCGCGAGCCGCGCGCCCATCTCGCCGCTGAAGACCTGGTACCGCAGGCGCTGCGCCTGCCTTACCTCGTCGAGGTGGCGTGCCCAGCCGACCGTGAGGCCCGCGACGGCGCGCGCAACAGCCGGCGCAGGATGCGCAGGGCGATGAAGCGACCCCCGGGGCAAGGAAGACGGCGACAGCGGAAACGTGGGCGTGGGCAGTTCGTTCATGGTCCCTCCTGCGGATGAGCGCAGTCTGGCCGGCCCGCATGACACGCGCGTGGCGTTTGCTGGGCACTTCCGTGACGGCCGGGGCGCCCGTCATCCAGCTGTCACGCAGCTCGCGCACAATGGCTTCCCTCATGAGCCCCGTTCCCCTTCGCGTCCTGTTCCTCTGCACGCACAACTCCGCCCGCAGCATCCTGGCCGAAGCCGTGCTGAACCACCTCGGCGGCGGCCGCTTCCAGGCCTTCTCGGCGGGCAGCAGCCCGCGCGAACACCAGCGGCCGAACCCGCTGGCCCTGCGGGTACTGGAAAGCGCCGGCGTGGCCACCTCGGGCCTGCGCAGCAAGAGCTGGGACGAATTCGCGGGCCCGGACGCCCCGATCGTCGACCTGGTGATCACCGTGTGCGACAACGCCGCGGGCGAGCCCTGCCCTTACTGGCCCGGCGCGCCCGCCACGGCTCACTGGGGCTATGCGGACCCTTCCGAAGTGCAAGGCAGCGAGGAGCAGAAGCTCGAAGCCTTCCGCCGCACCCTGCACGCCATCCGCCACCGCGTCGAGCTGCTGCTCGCCCTGCCCCCGGAACGCCTGGCCAGGGACAGCCTGCAGCGCGAAGCGCGCGCGCTTGCCGCGCGATAGCCCCGCCTAGCGGGAGACGACGCGCTCCCAGTCCGCGACCGCCCCGGCGAGCCATTCCGGATCGTCCAGGGCGAGGTCGTGGCCGGCCCAGGGATGCTCGCGCAATGGCAGGTGCCACACGCGCGCCATCGCCGCCGAACAGCGGTGGGACACCAGCCGGTCCCCGCGCGAGGTGACCAGCAGCA
>DASWUI010000434.1:0-1973 GCA_036401715.1 Ramlibacter sp.
ACGTGCGACGAACCGAGCTGCGCGTTCAGGTGCCCGTCGGCCAGGGTCACCGAGCCGGTGGAGTTCGTCGGCTCGAAGGCGGCGCCCGGGCCGAAGGCGATCGGGAAGGTCCCGGAGGTGGAACTGGCCGTGCCGGAGATGATGGTCACGTCCTGCGGGTCGAGCAGCAGCGTGCCCATCCCGCCTTGCGGGGCGCGCAGGTCCGCGATCCCCGTGTACTCGAGGTACTGCTTGCCGGAGACCTCGGCGAAGCCGCCGTTGCCGCCTAGCGTGCCGCCGCGCGCGGAAATCTGCCCGTGCATCCGGGTGACCTCGTCGGACCACACGATCACGCGCCCGCCGTCGCCCTGCTGCGTCGCATCCGCTTCGATGCGGGCCGTCGGGTCCACGTACACGCGCCTGGCGTTCGGCACGTCCGCGTTCTGCCCCTGGTAGTCCCCGCCCACGCGCACCTGGCCGCCGCCGGATGGGCCGCTGGCCTTCAAGGTCGCGCCGGCGAAGAGCCCCACCCGCTCCCCCAGCACGTCGATGCTGCCGCCCTTGCCGCCGGCAGCGGCCGCGTCGACCGTGCCGGAGACGAACGCGTCTCCGCCCGTGGCCTTGAGCACCACCCGCCCGCCTTCCATGCTCACTGCCTGCGCCCGCACCAGCCCGCTGTGCGTGAGCGTGTTCGCGAACATGCCCACGGCATCGCCCTGGAGCGTCCCGAGGTTCACCGCCTCGTTGCCCGCCTGCACTTCGAGCCGGATGCCTTCCAGGCCGCGACCGGTGATCTCCGCCTTCCGGCCCGCGGCCAGCACCACGGCGCCGTCGGCCTGCACCACCGCCTCGCTGCCGGCCTGCACCTTCGAGCCGATCAGCACGACGTCGCCGCCGCGGGCGATCACGTGCCCGTCCACCTGCAGCACGCCGGCGCCGTCACCCGCGAACGCGAGGCGGCCGGCGATGGCGTCGGCATCGCTCATCCCGAGCGTGGAGGCGGTGAAGCCCGCCGTGTCCACCAGCGCGCCCTTGCCCACGGCGATGCCGGCCGGATTGACCAGCACCAGCTTGCCGTTGGAGCCGAGCGTGCCGAAGATGGCCGACGGATCGGGCCCGAGCACGCGGTTGATCGACGTGCTGGCGGCGGACGGCTGCTGGAAGTACGTCGTGCTGCCGGAGGGAACCGAGAAGTTCTGCCAGTTGATGGCCGAATGGTTCGTCCGGGCGCCGTTGACCGTCGTGACCAGCAGGTTGTTGCCGTTGCGCAGGAAAGTGGCGCTGCCGTGGATCGCGCCTGTCGGGACCGACTGCGCCTGCAGGCTGCCGCTGTGCACCGCGAAAGCGGCGGCGACGGCCAGCGCGGCACCCGCGGGACGGAAGCCGGCGACGGCCGGACTGGCTGCGGCAGCGCGCACGGCACGGCGCGCGGGCCTGTTCGGTACCCTGGACATTCTTCTGCTCCTGCCGCCGCGCCAGATGGCTCTGGTCTGTCCGGCGTTGACACCCTGATGGACGCGGCAGCCACCACCCGCCGCGCGGCAGGCCCGGGCTCCTCACCTGTTGCCGGTCGAAGGTAGCACAGCGTTACAAAGGCGGCAATGGACCGGGCGGGAGAGGAAGCCGCCGTCCGCGCGTGTGATCGCCCACCCTGAGGCATACGTCACGCTGGCGGGCGTCCCCGGGAATGGGGGCCCGGTTGATAACATGCCGTGACAAAGTGCCATGCGCATCTTCCTCAGCCTCGCCTCCTACTGCGATCCCGTCCTGCCCTTCACCCTGGAGCGCGCCGTCGCCACCGCCGCCGCGCCGCAACGGCTGCATTTCGGCGTGGTCGACCAGTCGCCCGCCGGCAGCCCGCGCGTGCAGGCGCCGCCCGGGACGCGTCTGACGCAGGTGCAGGTGGACGTGCGCGACGCCCGCGGGCCGTGCTGGGCGCGCGCGCTGGCCATGACGTTGCACGACGGCGAGGACTGGTTCCTGCAGCTGGATTC
>DASWUI010000435.1:0-10410 GCA_036401715.1 Ramlibacter sp.
AGGAGTTCCTGGAGTGCGACTTCTCGTTCGAGATCGAGGGGCTGGCCCGCTTCCGCGTCAACGCCTTCAACCAGAACCGCGGCGCCGCGGCCGTGTTCCGGACGATTCCCTCCAAGATCCTCACGCTGGAGCAGCTCAACGCGCCCAAGATCTTCGGCGACCTGGCGCTCAAGCCGCGCGGCATGGTGCTGGTGACCGGCCCCACGGGTTCGGGCAAGTCCACCACGCTGGCGGCCATGATCAACCACCTGAACGAGACCGAGTACGGCCACATCCTGACGGTGGAGGATCCGATCGAGTTCGTGCACGAGTCCAAGAAGTGCCTGGTGAACCAGCGCGAGGTGGGCCCGATGACGCTGTCCTTCTCCAACGCGCTGCGCTCGGCGCTGCGGGAGGACCCGGACTGCATCCTCGTGGGCGAAATGCGCGACCTGGAGACGATCCGGCTGGCCATGACGGCCGCTGAGACGGGCCACCTGGTGTTCGGCACGCTGCACACTTCCAGCGCCGCCAAGACCATCGACCGGATCATCGACGTGTTCCCCGCCGAGGAAAAGGAAATGGTCCGCGCGATGTTGTCGGAATCGCTGCAGGCGGTGATCTCGCAGACGCTGTGCAAGACCAAGGACGGCAACGGCCGGGTGGCGGCGCACGAGATCATGATCGGCACCTCGGCCATCCGCAACCTGATCCGCGAGGCCAAGGTGGCGCAGATGTATTCCGCGATCCAGACCGGCAACAGCGTGGGCATGCAGACGCTGGACCAGAACCTCACGGAGCTGGTCAAGCGCAACATGATCAGCCCCGCGGAAGCCCGCGGCAAGGCCAAGATCCCCGAGAACTTCCCCGGGTGATGGACTCCCCCCGAAGCGGCCTGCGGCCGCCTCCCCCCAGGGGGCGCCACCAGTGGCCCGGCAAAGCCGGATCCACGGTGGCACTGGAAGAAGCGGGCGAGGTGCAAGTGAGAAGGAAGGATTGAAATGGAACGCGACCAGGCATCAAAGTTCATCAACGACCTGCTGAAGCTGATGGTGGGCCGCAACGGCTCCGACCTGTTCATCACGGCCGACTTCCCGCCCGCGATCAAGGTCGACGGCAAGGTCACCAAGGTGTCGCCGCAGCCGCTCAACGCCTCGCACACGCTGGCGCTGGCGCGGTCGATCATGAACGACAAGCAGGCTGCGGAGTTCGAGCGCACCAAGGAGTGCAACTTCGCGATCTCGCCGCCGGGCATCGGCCGCTTCCGCGTGAACGCCTTCGTGCAGCAGGCCAAGGTGGGCATGGTGCTGCGGGTGATCCCGCAGGTGCTGCCGACCATCGACGGCCTGGGCGTGCCGCAGGTGCTCAAGGAAGTGGTGATGTCCAAGCGCGGCCTGGTCATCCTGGTGGGCGCCACCGGCTCGGGCAAGTCCACCACGCTGGCGGCCATGGTCGACTGGCGCAACGAGCAGAGCTACGGCCACATCATCACCATCGAGGACCCGGTGGAATTCGTGCACCCGCACAAGAACTGCGTGGTGACGCAGCGCGAGGTGGGGCTGGACACCGACAGCTGGGAAGCGGCGCTGAAGAACACGCTGCGCCAGGCGCCGGACGTGATCCTGCTGGGCGAGATCCGCGACCGCGAGACCATGGAACACGCGATCGCCTTCGCCGAAACGGGCCACCTTTGCATGGCCACGCTGCACGCCAACAGCACCAACCAGGCGCTGGACCGCGTGATCAACTTCTTCCCGGAAGAGCGCCGGCCGCAGCTGCTGATGGACCTGTCGCTGAACCTGAAGTCCTTCGTGTCGCAGCGCCTGATCCCCAAGCAGGACGGCAAGGGCCGCGCCGCCGCGGTGGAGATCCTGCTGAACACGCCGCTGATCTCCGACCTGATCTTCAAGGGCGAGGTCTCCGAGGTGAAGGAGATCATGAAGAAGAGCCGCAACCTGGGCATGCAGACCTTCGACCAGGCGCTGTTCGACCTGTACGAGAACAACGTGATCACCTACGAGGACGCGCTGCGCAATGCGGACTCGGTGAACGACCTGCGCCTGCAGATCAAGCTGAACTCGCAGCGCGCGAAGTCGCAGGACCTGTCGGCGGGGACGGAGCACCTGGCGATCGTGTAGTCCGTCATCCCCGCGCAGGCGGGGATCCAAGGCTTCCGGAAGCGGCCCTGCGGGGCCGCATCTTCTTTCAGCGCCTTGGGTTCCCGCCTGCGCGGGAATGCCGCGGTTCTAGAATCGCCCTTCGATCAACGGAGGACGCATGGCCAGCACCAACCCCAAGACTTACGAATCCACTCCCTCCCGCAAGGTCGCCTTCCTCGGCCTGGGCGTGATGGGTTTTCCCATGGCCGGACACCTCGCGCTGGCCGGGCACCAGGTGACCGTCTACAACCGCAGCGCGGAAAAGCGCGAGGCCTGGCGCAAGGAGTTCAAGGGCAACGCCGCGGCGACCCCGCGCGAGGCCGTCGCCGGCTGCGAGCTCGTGTTCTGCTGCGTCGGCAACGACGACGACCTGCGCTCCGTCGTGCTCGGCGAGCAGGGCGCCTTCGCCGGCATGAAATCCGGCGCGACCTTCATCGACCACACCACCGCCTCCGCCGACGTCGCGCGCGAACTTTCGGCTGAAGCGAAGAAGCGCGGGCTGCAGTTCGTGGACGCGCCGGTGTCCGGCGGCCAGGCGGGCGCGCAGAACGGCATGCTGACCGTCATGTGCGGCGGCGAGCAGGCCGCCTTCGAGGCGGCCCGCCCGGTGGCGATGGCCTTCTCGCGCGCCTTCACGCTGCTGGGCGCCAGCGGCGCGGGCCAGCTCGCCAAGATGGTGAACCAGGTCGCGATCGCCGGCCTGGTGCAGGGCCTGTCGGAGGCCATCGCCTTCGGCATGAAGGCCGGGCTGGACATGGAGCAGGTGCTGGAAGTGATCGGCAAGGGCGCCGCGCAGAGCTGGCAGATGGACAACCGCGGCAAGACCATGATCGCCGACAAGTTCGAGTTCGGCTTCGCGGTGGACTGGATGCGCAAGGACCTGGGCCTGGTGCTGGACGAAGCCAAGCGCAACGGCGCCCGGCTGCCGGTCACGGCGCTGGTGGACCAGTTCTATGCCGACATCCAGGCCATGGGAGGCAACCGCTGGGATACCTCCAGCCTGATCCGCCGCCTGCGTTGACCGCGCCCGCCCGGATGCAACAAGGGCCGCTTGCGCGGCCCTTCGTCTTTCAGCGCACCGGTGTGGCCACCGCCCCGCCCGAAGCGGGCGGCGCTTCCGCCGGTGCCGTGCCGGCGGCGGGAGACGTGGCGGCGGGCGCGACCGTGCTGGCCGGCGCCACGCTGGCCGGCGTCGCCGGCCCGGCGGGGACGTTCACGCCGGCGGCGCGCAGCTCCTCCGGCGTCATCACCTCGAAGATGCGCACCACGCGCTGCACGCCGTTGATCTGGCGCGCGATGTTGGTGGCGCGGTCGGCTTCGCGCTGGGTCACGCGCCCCATCAGGAACACGGTCCCGCGCTCGGTCACCACCTTGAAGGCATTGGCCTGCAGGTCCGCGGCATCGACCAGCGAGGCGCGCACCTTGCCGGTGATCAGGACGTCGCCCGAGCGCTGCGGCAGCGTGGTGGGGGCCATGACCGCGATCTCGTTGACGATGCCGCGCACGTTGTCGATGCGCGAGACGACCTGCTCGGCCTGCTGGCGGATCGCCTCGGTGGGCGCCTCGCCGGTCAGCAGCACCTGCCGGTTGTAGCTGGTGATGTTGATGTGGCCGCGTTCGCCGATGGCTTCGCGCAGGCGCGCACCGCCGCGCAGCTCGATGGTCTCGTCGTCGATCTGGGCGCCCGGGCTGCGGCGGTCGGTCACCATCAGCGCGGTGCCGACGGCGGCGCCGCCGACGATCAGGGGGGCGCAGCCGGCCAGCGTGGTGGCCAGCAGGGCGGCCGCCAGCAAGGCGGCGGGCAGGGAAAGGAGGGCTTTGCGGGTCATGTCGGGTTGTCCTGGTCGCCGAGAAGCTGTGCGTCCACGCCGTCGCAGATGCAATGCAGCACGAGGATGTGCACTTCCTGGATGCGCGCGGTGCGCTCGTGCGGCACGCAGATGTGCACGTCGGTTTCGCGCAGCACGCCGGCCATCTTGCCGCCGCCGCGCCCGGTGAGCGCCACCACCGTCATCTCGCGCTCGTGCGCGGCCTCGATGGCCGCCAGCACGTTGGCGGAGTTGCCGCTGGTGGAAAGCGCCAGCAGCACGTCGCCCGCCTGGCCCAGCGCGCGCACCTGCTTGGAGAAGATGCGGTTGTAGTCGTAGTCGTTGGCGATCGCCGTGAGGATGGAGCTGTCGGTGGTCAGCGCGATGGCGCCGAGTTCGGGGCGTTCGCGCTCGAAGCGGCCCACGAATTCCGCGGAGAAGTGCTGCGCGTCGGCGGCGGAGCCGCCGTTGCCGCAGGCCAGCACCTTGCCGCCGCTGGTGACGCAGGCGAGCACGGCCTGCACCGCCTGGGCGATCGGCTTGCTGAGCGTCTGCGCGGACTGGTACTTCAGGTCCGCGCTGTCGATGAAGTTCTGCTGTATGCGTTGCTCGAGCATGGCTGCGAATGATACCGCTGTGCCTTCGGGCGCGAATGAAGTTATGTGTAGTGCCCGCAGCGAGGCTCTGCAGGACCTCGTGGCGTGAAAAATGTCTGCGCTGGCGCGGCCGCGCCAACATCGCGTTACCCGATTTTCCGCAAAGTTGCGCCCGCTGCCTCGCCTGTAGTCCGTATCGGACGATTCCGGGAAGCAATGGACGACGCAGGGGCGGACGTGACCCGACACGAGGTCCCGCATGGAACTGACCCCGCGCAAGTTGCGGCTCACTATTCTTGCGTTGCTGGCTCAGATGCCCGCAGGTTTCAAGTTCCACAAATCAAGTTCTAGGAGAAGTTGCAATGGCTGTTCTGAAAAAAATTGCCGGTCTGGTTGCCGGTGTGTCCGCTGTCGCCGCGATCGGCGTCGCCGTCGCCCAAGGCGTTCCGCCGAACCCCTTCGTGACCAACCACGCCCTCGGCGCGGGCCAGCAGAGCTCCCATCTCACCTCCATGGGTGAGACCGGCGTTCCCGGCCTGATCGACCAGGTGCAGACCGCCCAGGTCATCACGCCCCCGGTGGCGGTGGTGGAGCAGCCCGCCGTCGTGGCCGAGGCTCCCGCGCCCGTGATCGTGGAAGAGCGCCAGGCCATGGGTGCCGCTCCGGCCCCGGCCGAGCCCGCTCCCGTGATGGCCCCCAAGGCCGACCGCGGCTAAGCACTCTCAGTGCCATTTCTGCTGGGGCTTCGCTCTGCGGGCGAGCCTCAGCCAGCATCGAAGGCGGCACGCATCCACTGGATGCTGCCGCCTTCCATGCTGATGACGTCGAACCGGCAGGGAGGCGGCGAGGGCAGCCTCATCAGGTAGTGGCGCGCGGCGAACACGATGCGCCTGCGCTTGGCCCAGCCGATGCTCGCGGCGGCGCCGCCGAAGCTGCGGCTGGCGCGCTTGCGCACCTCCACGAACACCAGCGTGCCGTCGCGGTCGCGCATGACCAGGTCGATCTCGCCGCCGCCGCGGCCGGGCGTCCGATAATTGCGGGCCAGCAGAGCCAGGCCCCGCTCGCGCAGGTGCGCCAGGGCCCGGTCCTCGGCCGCATCGCCTTGTTCCTTGGTGCTCACCCCCGCCCGTTCGAAGGAGACTGATTGAGCGCTTCCTTTGCCTCAGCGCTGGCCGCGTCGCGCGACGCGGCGGCGGCCCAGCAGTATCCGCAGGGTACCCTGTACGTGCTGGCCACGCCCATCGGCAACCTGGCGGACATCACCTTGCGGGCCCTGCACGTCCTGCAATTGGTGGACGCGGTCGCCTGCGAGGACACGCGCCACACCCAGGCGCTGCTGCGCGCCTACGGGATCGACAAGTCGGCGTGGCTCGCCGTGCACCGCCACAACGAGGCCGAAGGCGCGCAGGAGGTGGTGCGCCGCCTGCAGCAGGGGCAGCGGGTGGCGTATGCGAGCGACGCGGGCACGCCGGGCATCAGCGACCCGGGGGCGCGCGTGGTGGCGGCGGTGCGGGCGGCCGGGCTGGCCGTGGTGCCGATTCCCGGGGCGAGCAGCGTCACCGCCATCCTGAGCGTGCTGCCGGCCCAGGCGGAGGAGAGCGCCTTCGTCTTCTTCGGCTTCCTGCCGGCCAAGGGCGGCGAGCGGCAGCAGGCGGTGGACGCGCTTCGGCGGGAGCCACGGGCGGTGGTGCTGCTGGAGGCGCCGCACCGCATCGGCGCGCTGGCGGACACGCTGGCCTCGCTCGGCCCGCGCGAGCTGACGGTGGGCCGCGAGCTCACCAAGCAGTTCGAGGAGATCGCGACGCTGCGCTGCGAGGAGTTTCCGGCCTGGCTGCAGGGTTCGGTGCAGCGCACGCGCGGGGAGTTCGCGCTGGTGCTGCACCCGGTGGCCGCGGCCAGCGACGACGCCGACGCCGAGCGGGTGCTCAAGCTGTTGCTGGCGGAACTGCCGGTGAAGACGGCGGTGAAGCTGGCCGCGGAGATCACCGGCGCGCCGCGCAATGCGCTGTATCAGGCGGCCCTGGCCCTCAAAGGCGACTCGTAGGTCGTGGTGCGCCCGCAGGCGAACCGCGACACCGCCGCCGCTCAGATCGCCAGCGGATCCACATCCACCGCCCACCGGATCAGCCCGCGCATCCGCCGACCCTGCAGCACCGGCTGCCAGGCCGCCAGGCAGGCCTGCAGCGCCGGCCGCGAGCCGCTTTCCAGCAGCAGCTGCGCCCGCTCGACGTTCGCCACCCGCTGCACCGTCATCGGCACCGGCGCATACACGACCACGTGGCCGCTGCCCTCCAGTCCGAGGCCCTGCTCCGCGGCCGCCCGCAGGAATTCCTGCGCCACTTCCTGCGTGCGCGCTTCCGCCCGCAGCAGGGCCTGGTAGGCGAAGGGCGGCATCGCCGCCTGCTGCCTTTCCTTCAACTGCTGCTGCGCGAACGCAGGGTAGTCGTGCCGCTTGAGCGCGACGAACAGCGGGTGGTCCGGGTTCCAGGTCTGCACCCACATCTCGCTGGCTTCGGCATGGGCCGCATCCCGCCCGGCGCGTCCCGCGGCCTGCATCAGCAGGCTGAACAGGCGCTCGGGCGCGCGGAAGTCGCTGGAGAAGAGCGCGGCATCGGGATTGACGGCCGCCACCAGCGTGATGCTGCGGAAGTCGTGCCCCTTGGTGACCATCTGCGTGCCCACCAGCACGTCCACCTCGCCGGCGTGCACCCGCGCCAGCTGCTCCTCCAGCGCGCCCTTCAGCCGCGTGCTGTCCGCATCCATGCGGGCGATGCGCACCGGCTCGCCGTCGGGCCGGCGGGTGTCCGCCAGCAGCTGCGCCAGCTGTTCCTCCAGCCGCTCGGTGCCCCGCCCGAGCGGCTGGATGTCGACGTTGCCGCACTTGGGGCAGGCGCGCGGCACGCGCTCGGTGAAGCCGCAGTGGTGGCAGCGCAGCGTGCGGTCGATCTTGTGGAACACGCGGTAGGCGCTGCAATGGCTGCATTCGCTGCGCCAGTCGCAGGCGGTGCAGGCCAGCACCGGCGCGTAGCCGCGGCGGTTGAGGAAGACCAGCGACTGCTCGCCGCGCGCGACCCGCCGTGCGATCGCGGCCAGCAGCGGCGGCGAGAACAAGGTGCCGCGCGGCTGGTGGTTCATGTTGACGATGCGCACCGCGGGCAGCGCGCCGGAGCCCACGCGCTCGGGCATCTCCAGGCAGCGGTAGCGTCCACGCTCGCAGGCCTGCCAGCTTTCCAGGGACGGCGTGGCCGAGCCCAGGATCACCTTCACGCCTTCCAGCCGGGCGCGGTACACCGCGAGGTCGCGGGCGGAATAGCGCGCGCCTTCCTGCTGCTTGTAGCTCGGGTCGTGCTCCTCGTCGACCACGATCAGCCCCAGCCGCGGCAGCGAGGCGAACACGGCCATGCGGGTGCCCAGCACGATGCGCGCGCTGCCCATGTGGGCGGCGATCCAGCTGCGCAGGCGCTGCGGGTTGGTCATGCCGCTGTGCAGCGGAACGACCGCCCCCGCCCCGAAGCGCTGCTCGAAGCGCGCCTGCAACTGCGGGGTGAGGTTGATCTCCGGCACCAGCACCAGCGCCTGCGCCTGCGGGTCGCGCTGCAGCAGCGATTCGACCGCGCGCAGGTAGACCTCGGTCTTGCCGCTGCCGGTCGCGCCGAACAGCAGGAAGGGGCCGGGCTCCGCTGCGATCGCCGCCAGTGCCTGCGCCTGGTCGGCCGTGAGCTCGGGCCGCTGCGGGTGGTCCGCCGGCGCCGCGGGGGCCGTGGTGCGTTTGAGACGGCGGGCGAGCTGGACCGCATCCAGCCCGCGCAACTGCGGCGGCAGCGCGGACAAGGCGACCTCGCCGAGGCTGCGCTGGTAGTACGACGCCGCGAAGCCGACCAGTTCCCGCCAGGCGGCGGACAGCGGGGGCAGTCCCTCCAGCGGCGCGCCCACCGGCCTGAGTTCCGGCGGCGCATCGGCATCCGCGGGAGCGTCCCACACCACGCCGCAGACTTCCCGCTTGCCCAGCGGCACGCGCACCAAGGCTCCCGGCGCGAGTGCAAGCTCACTCCGGTAGCTCAGGGCCGCCGCCACGCTGCTGTGCGCCGGCGTCGGGACGACGATGTGGACCTGGTGGCTCATCCGCTGCTGCAGCTTAGGCCGCGTGCTTAAGCCGCGGTTGCGAAAACCCGGTTAAGTGCTTGATTCCACATGGTTTTGCCGTTTGTCCCTGTTTCTGTGGATAACTTTGTTGATAGGGGCCCGCCGGCCGCCCGGAAGGGCCCGAAAAATCAAGGGCTTGGCTGGGCCGTCGCGAAAAACTCCAGCCGGGCGGGGCTAGCAAAATCAACAACTTACGTGCGCTACTGATTTTGCAGCGCGCCGCCGCCGGGGCCCGGGCGCTTGACACGCCGCAACACAGTTTTTGTGCATAAGTCAAGCGCGGGACGCGACGTTCGGTCCCTGTCAGCTAGGGAACTCCCTGATGGCAGGCGTCACGACTTGGGCGATGCGGCGCGCATGTGCGCCGAATGCGCATGCACCGCTTCCACCAGGGCATGCACGTGTTCGGGTGGGGTGTGCTGGCTGATGCCGTGGCCCAGGTTGAAGATCTGCGTGGGTCCGGTGCCGGGGCCGGTGTGCGGCGTGCCGAAGTCCTCCAGCACGCGGCGCGCTTCCGCCGCCACGCGCTCGGGCGGCGCGAACAGCACGGCGGGATCGAGGTTGCCCTGCAGCGCCTTGCTGCCGCCCACGAGGGCGCGGGCGCGCGCGAGGTTCACCGTCCAGTCGACGCCGAGCACCTCGCAGTCGAGCTTTTCCATCTCGTTGAGCCAGAGGCCGCCGCCCTTGGTGAAGACGATGCGCGGGATGGTCGCGCCGCTCGCATCCGTGCGCTTGAGCCTGGCGAGCACCTGCGCCGTGTAGCGCAGGCTGAAGTCCTGGAACGCGCCGTCGGCCAGCGCGCCGCCCCAGCTGTCGAACACCATCACGGCCTGCGCGCCGGCATCGATCTGCGCATTGAGGTACGCGGCGACGGCATCGGCGTTGACGGCCAGGATGCGGTGCATGAGGTCGGGCCGGCTGTAAAGCATGCTCTTGACACCGCGCCAGTCGTCCGAGGAGCCGCCGCCCTCCACCATGTAGCAGGCCAGCGTCCAGGGGCTGCCGGAAAAACCGATCAGCGGGACACGCCCGTTCAGCGCGTGCCGGATCGAGGTGACGGCATCGAACACGTAACGCAGTTTCTCCAGGTCGGGCACCTTCAGCGCGGCCACCGATTGCTCGTCGCGCAGCGGCCGCGCGAGTTTCGGGCCTTCGCCTTCGGCGAAGCTCAGGCCCAGGCCCATGGCGTCGGGGACGGTCAGGATGTCCGAAAAGAGGATGGCGGCGTCCAGCGCGAAGCGGTCCAGCGGCTGCAGCGTGACCTCGGTGGCGTACTGCACGTTGGTGGCCAGGCCCATGAAGCTGCCCGCCCGCGAGCGGGTCGCCTTGTACTCCGGCAGGTAGCGGCCGGCCTGCCGCATCAGCCACAGCGGGGTGTACTCGGTGGCCTGGCGCAGGCAGGCGCGCAGGAAGGTGTCGTTGGCGAGGGGCGGGAAAGACATGGGCGTGATTGTCGCAGGCCCTATGATCCCGCCTCTTTGAGGGAAAGCATGGACAGTCAACTGGAGCGGGCCAAGGCGCTGTTCCTGGGCGGGGTCGCCCATTACGGGGCCGGGCGCCTGCCGGAGGCCGAGCGTGACTTCGCCGCGGCGCTGGCGCTGGCGCCGGGCCGTCCCTCCGTGCTGACCAATCTCGGGGCCGTGCGGCTGAAGCTCGGTCGGGTGGCGGAGGCGCTGCAGCTGCTGCAACAGGCGCTGGCGCAGGAGCCCGACAACGCGGAAGCCC
>DASWUI010000436.1:0-2283 GCA_036401715.1 Ramlibacter sp.
AGTTGGTCACGTTCTTCGGCAGGCAATGCCTGGAGCAGCCAGTTGCGATCGGTTTCGGAGAGCGCGTGCAGCGTCAGCGCGGCTTGCCGCGCGGGTGCCGGGGGGATGGCGGCGAAGCTCATTCCGGCCCGCCCTGGCGCGTGCCGGTCGGCGTCGCCTGCAGCATCCAGTTCCTGACCTGCTGCAAGGCAACCTGACGCTGCCGCTCGGTGAGCGCGGGCACCACGGAAGTCTGTCGCTGCCGATGACGCCAGGCAAGGGCGCCCGCGGCGAGCAGCACCACCATCGCCCCGCCAAGCAGCAGGACGGGCGAACGGACCGGGCCAGCGGCCGGAGGCGCCGGAAACACCGCAGGCTTGGCGCTCACTGGGCCGGGCAAAGGTCGCGGCTGCAGTGCCTGCACGACGACGGTGTCGCCCCGCTCCGGAACAGCGCCCACCGCTGCCGCGAGCAGGCGCTGCACCTGTTCGCGCCGCTCGGGATCGAGCTCTTCCCGAACGACTGCGACCACCTGCACCCGGCGGACCGCGCCGGGTTGGCTCACGACCTGTTCCACCCGCCGCCCGGCCTGGTATTCGACGTCGCGCTGCATGCTGCTGCCGTGGGCACTGCGGGCGTCGCTGCTGCGCACGTCCGGCGTGGCGCTGTCCCTTGCGGACTCGCGCTCCCGCACGAGTACACCGGTGGCGGCACCCCCCTTCATGTCGGGGGCCGCCAGCACGTCCTCGGTGGTCACCCGGACCTGATCCATGTTCAGGAGCACGTCGACGCTGGCGAGAGCCTGCCCCGGCCCGAAGGCCTGGTCCAGGACGGCGCCGGCCTTGCGCGAGAGGTAGGTCTCCATTTCGCGCTTGAGCTCGAGCCGGCGGCTGCCGGCGGCCTCCCCCTCCGCGTCGCCAGTCCGCGTGAGTGCCACCCCCTGCTGGTCCACGATCGTGACGTCCTGTGCGCCGAGACCGGGGACGGCCGCCGCCACCAGCCGCTGGATGCCATTGACCTGCTCCGCGCGGAGGGCCTGGCCGGTCCGAACATTCAGGGTGATGGCCGCCTTCGGCCGGGTGGCGCTCTGCTTGAACATCCCCTGCTCCGGCAAGGCCAGGTGCACGCGGGCGTCGCGGATCTCCGGGAACGAGAGGATGGTTCGCGTCAGCTCACCCTGCAGGGCCCGCTGCAGATTGACCTTCTGCGCGAACTCCGTCATGCCGAAGTCGCTGCTGTTGAAGAGCTCCAAGCCGACGGTGCCATGCAGCGGAAGGTCCCTGCCCATCAGCTTCATGCGCACCCCATGCACCTGCGCCCGCTCGACGAGCAGCGTGGTTCCGTGATCCGCCACCGTGTACGGCACCTTCAGCTTGTCCAGTTCGGAGGCGATGACGGCCGCGTCCTGCGCACGCAGGTCCGCGAACAGCACCGCCGGATCGGCGCGAAAGAGCCACCAGGCTGCGGCGGCGAGCATCAGCGTCGCGAGCGCTCCTGCCGACACCAGCGTCACGCGCCCACGAGGCGCCAGCGAGTCCCACCAGGTCTTCATGTGCCGTTGCTCCCCCGGTCCTAGATCTGCATGCGCATGACATCCTGGTACGCCTCCAGGACGCGATTGCGGACCTGCAGCATCAATTGCAGCGAGATGCGGCTCTCCTCCAGCCGGATCATCACGTCGTGCACGCTGTCCGCGTCGCCGACCGCCAGTCGCTGCAGGTCTGCCTGGCTGGCGAGGAGTTGCAGGTTGACCTCCTGAAGCCCCCCGGCGACCCGCTCCATGAAAGTGGGGCCGCCGGCGGTGGACGCTTCGACGCGCACGGCAGCGGCTGGACCGACTTCGTCGTGCATGCCGAGTGATTCGATCGCTTCGACGTTCATGTGGACCTTCCGATCTCCAGTGCCTTCAGGACCAGCGTGCGAGCCGTGCTCATGGCCACGACGTTGGCTTCGTAAGCGCGCGCCGCGCTCATCAGGCTGACCATCTCCGTCGCCGGGTTGACGCCGGGGTAGGCGACGAAGCCCCGCGCATCGGCGAGTGGGTGCGCCGGCTCGTGCACCATGCGCGGCGGAGCACCCGACGGTTCCACGCTCGCCACCGGCACCGGCGCGAGCCGCAGGCCGTGGTCCACGAGGCTGCCGAAGGCGCGCTGGACGGTGGCGACCACACGCAGCGGCTGGAATGGCACGCCGCCGGGTGTCTGCACCGTGTGGGCATTCGCCAGGTTGAGCGATGCGACCTCGACGCGGGTGCGTTCCACTCCCATGCCCGCCGCACTGATCGCGAAGGACTTCAGGTAATCC
>DASWUI010000437.1:0-6796 GCA_036401715.1 Ramlibacter sp.
CGGCACCGCGGGGACGTCCGCGCGGCCCATCAGCGGCTTGAGTTCGCCGTGCGCATCGTCCCAGACGAACAGCTTCTTGGCCAGCGTCGGCTGGTAGTTCAGCATGTCGATCAGGAAGCCCAGCGCGCCGAGGTTGATGCCCAGCTTCTCGAAGGTGCCGGCGGCGCGCGCCTTCTCTTCCTCGACCTCGGTGGCGATGATGTCCTCGACCGTCTCGCGCATGCGCATGACGGCCTGCGAGGCCTGGTCCAGGCCCAGCACCGAGAGCACGCCGCGCATCTGCGACAGGAAGCTGGGCGCGTCGCGCAGCGGGCCCTTGTCGGCGGGATTGCGGAAGAACTGGTCCAGCAGCTTTTCCAGCTCGCCCATGGTGCCGCGCAGTTCGCCCACCACGCTGCCCATGGTCTGCTTGTCGCTGACGCGCCGGTACAGGTCCTCGACCCAGTGCTCCAGCGGCTCGGGATGGCCGCCCTGCACCACTTTCTTCAGGCGCTCGGCCAGGCGCGCGGTGCGCTCGGCCAGCTGCTGGTCGTTCGGGTCCAGGTCCTGGAACGCGGCCTCGAGGTACAGCACCGCGGTGGCGACTTCCATGGCCAGCTCCGCGCTGGGCGCGCGGTTGCCCTTGACGACCGATTCGATCGCGCTGCCCAGCGCCTGCGTGAGCGGCTGGCTGGCGGGATACAGCTTCACCAGCGTGTCGCACAGCGAGGTGAACTGCTCGCCCACGCCCTTGACCTTGTGCGCCTCGCCGCCGGACAGCGCCGACCAGCTTTCCTTGCAGGCGGCGATGCGCTTGCGCAGCTGCGTCAGCAGCATCGGGTCGAAACGGCCGAAGGGGCTGCTGGCGTAGTCGACCGGCTTGAAGTTCGCCAGGCCCCAGCCCTGGCGCACGGCAACCAGCGCGGGGGCCTCGGCCGGCCGCGCCGGCACGGCCTGCGCGCAGAAGAACACGAGGTCCTCGGCCAGCCGGTCGGAGACGCTCTGGTCGCCCTTGGCCAGCGAGGCGTACTGCAGCAGCACGCGCGAGGCGGCGCGCTTGACGTAGACGTCGGCGGGCAGCAGGCCCAGCGCGATGGCCTCGAAGTAGCCGGCGGCGATCTTCCAGAAGATCTTCGGCTGGCGTGCCTCCTGCGAGGCGGCGAGCCCCAGGCTCACCTCGGCCAGTTCCTTGCCGGCGGCCGGGTCCGCGGCCTTGACGATGCGCAGCACCGCCTGGTCCATGCGCGAGCGCACGGCCGGGTCGTAGTTCAGGGCCTGCGCGGGCGCCGGCGCCTGGAAGTCGTTCCAGCGCCAGTCCAGGCCCCAGAGGTCGGCCGGATGCACGCGGTCGGCGCCGGTCAGGTCCTGCACGTCCTTGTACTGGATGAACAGCGACAGCGGCGACACGTTCTTGCCGCCCAGCAGCGCTTCCAGGTACTCGGTCAGCGCGAAGCCGGCGCGCTCCACCTTGGCGGCGGCCGCCTCGGTGCACAGCTCGGGCCGCTCGATGAACTTCTGCGCCACCGCCTCCATGCTGCGCAGGATGTGCGCGGGGGCGGCCAGGCCGACCATCTCCAGCGCGCCGACCGCCTGGTGCATGTGCTGCCGCGCGATGCGCAGCTGCCCGTTGTCGACGTTCGTGAGGTCCTGGCCGCGGGCCTGCGCGGCGTCGCGCACGAAGCGGCGCAGCGCGGACGAGGCCGACTCGAGGGACTTGCGCAGTTCGTCCAGCACCCACGCCAGGGGGCCGAGGTCGTTCTGCGCCAGATCGAGGTCTTGGGCTGCTTGCATTGAGTGTTCCGTCTGCTGCGCGCGCGTGGGGCGTCGTGTCTGTGCGCCGCCCCCTCTCGACTCTTACGCGATCTTGAACCGCGACACCGACTGGCGCAGTTCTTCGGCCATGCGGGTCAGTTCACGAACCTGCTGCGCGGTGGACCGGGTGCCTTCACCCGTCTGCTCGGTCACCGCGAAGATGTGCTGGATGTTGCCGGCCACCACGTTGGCGGACTCGGCTTCCTTGGATGCGGATTGCGAGATCTGTTCGATCAGCTCGGCGAGCCGGCGCGACACCTGGTCGATCTCGGTCAGCGCGGTACCGGCGTTGTCGGACAGCTTGGCCCCTTCCACCACGCCCTGCGTCGAGCGCTCCATGGCGGCCACCGCGTCCTGCGTGTCGGTCTGAATCGCCTTCACCAGCGCCGAGATCTGGCGCGTGGCGTCCGCGGAGCGTTCGGCCAGGCGCTGCACTTCTTCGGCCACCACCGAGAAGCCGCGTCCCGCTTCACCGGCCGACGCGGCCTGGATGGCGGCGTTCAGGGCCAGCACGTTCGTCTGTTCCGTAATGTCGGAAATCAGCTCGGTGATTTCGCCGATCTCCTGCGAGGATTCGCCCAGCCGCTTGATCCGCTTGGAGGTGTCCTGGATCTGGTCGCGGATGGCGTTCATGCCGCCGATGGCGTTCTGCACCGCCTGCAGGCCCGACTCGGCGGCCTTCAGCGACTGCCGCGCAACCTGGGCGGATTCCTGCGCCTGGCCGGCCACCGTGTTGATGCGGCCCGCCATGTCCAGCACCGACTGGCCGGTCTCGCGGATCTCGCGCAGCTGCTCGGTCGAGGCGGCCAGCAGCTCGGTCGAGGTGCTTTCCACCTGCGCCGTCGTCTGCGCCACCTTGGTGGCCGTGTTCTGCACTGCGCCCACCAGCTGGCGCAGTTCTTCCACCGTGTAGTTCACCGAGTCGGCGATGGCGCCGGTGATGTCCTCGGTCACCGTGGCTTCCTGCGTCAGGTCGCCTTCGGCCACCGACTGCAGTTCGTTCATCAGGCGAAGAATGGCGGCCTGGTTGGCGTCGTTCACGCGCTTGGCTTCCTGCTCCTGGCGCTCGGCTTCGTGGCGCTGCGATTCGGCGCGTTCCTGGCGCGAGCGGGAGTCCTGCAGCTGCACGTACGCCAGGCCGAAGGCGCAGGCGATGGCGAACAGGGCGGCGATGCCCAGGGCGGTCAGCGGTCCGGCGCCCAGGCCGGTCTGCGCGGACAGCTTGCCCTGCAGGTCCTCCAGCGCGCGGCGCAGCGGCTCGGAGTCGGCAATGATCGAGGCCTGCGCTTCGCGCGCGGACACCAGGCCCTGCAGGTTGCCCAGGATGGCGCCGGCCTGCGTGCGGGTCTGTTCGTACAGCTTCAGCAGCGCGTCCAGGCGCTCGCGCGTCTGTTCGTCGCGGGAGCCGGCCAGCCGCAGTTCGGGGCTGCCGTCCAGGAGACCCTGCGCGATCTCCTTGAAGGAGTTCAGGTCCTTGCCCAGCAGGAACACGGCTTCCGGCGAAACGCCTTCCATCGTCAGGAATTCGTTGGCGGACTTGCCGATCCGCTGCGTCAGCATCACCAGCTGGCCGGCGGCGGAGATTTCCGCCGGGTTCGCGTTCTGCTGCAGCTTGAGCGACGAGACCGTCTCGGCGATTTCCAGCAGGTCCGAGGACTGGCGGTTGATCGTGCGCAGGGCGGTGCCCACCTGCGTCAGGATCTTCTGCTGGTTCAGCACGGTCTGCGCGTTCTTCTCGGCGCGCTGCATCAGCGGGATGATCTTGTCCAGGTCGCCCTGCAGCTCCTGGCCGACCGGCGCCAGGCGCAGGTTGGTGTCGCCCGACTGCAGGCCGCGCACGGTCTGCGCCAGCACCTGGGCCGACTCCTTCACGTCGGGGAAGGCCTGCGGGCTGCCGATCAGGGCCTGCGACACCGACTTGGCCAGGCGCTGCGACTGCATCAGCGAGTTGCCGGTACCGGCCACCTGCTGGGCGACCTTGTCGGCCTGGTTCACCGCGAAGATGGCCACCGAGCCCAGCACCACCAGCGACAGGGACAGCAGCGTGAACAGCACGCGCTGGTGGGTCGCCGTGGTCCGCCGGCCCAGGAAGGGGACGGTGATCAGTTCCGCCTGGTCGACCTCCTCGTTGACCGAATCGTCGCCCAGCGTGCTTTCGTTCTGCGTGCTGCCCGCCTCGATGGTCGCCGTGGTCGGGTCCGGTGCACCGAGGCTCAGCTCCTGCGTCACCGACGGGTCGGCTTCGTCGGACGGCTTCTTGCCGAACAGGTTCTTCAGGGAAAAGGAGGCGGACATGGTGGTGCCTTCGGGGGATCTAAGCGCTGATGCTCAGGAATTGCGGTTGTTGCGACAGGGCCTGCAGGTTGATTTCCTGCCAGTACGCGCCGCTGGCATCGGTGTAGCCGCTGCCGAAGTAGTCCGGCGAGCCTTCGGGGGCGTCGCTGGAGGACATGAAGGCGTCCGTGTTGCGCAGGCCGGCCAGCCGGTCGATGAGCAGCGCGCAGTTGATCTCGAGCAGCTGGTTGAGCGCCACCAGCCGCGCCTCGGCGCGGCCGGCATCGGAGCGCTGCACCGGCGGCCTGCCGCTGACGTAGCTGGCCAGGTCGACCACGCCGAACAGGCCGCCGCGCAGGTTGGCCACGCCCAGGAACCAGGCCTGGGTGTACGGCACCGCCTGGGCGGCGGTGTAGGGGAAGATCTCGCCCGCCTGGCTCAGCGGGAACAGGTACTTGCTGCCGGAGGATTCGACGGCGAGCCAGCCCGCCTGCACGCCTTCGGCGCGGGCAGCCTGCAGCCGGCTGGCCAGCCGGCTTTGCAGCTCGCGGAGGGCTTCGCGGTTGGCCATGGGGAAGTACTGCTACCGGCCGCCGTTCAACCCAGGGCCTTGATCTTGGCCATGAGCTCGGCGGCGTCCACCGGTTTGGTGATGTAGTCGCGCGCGCCCTGGCGCATGCCCCACACCCGGTCGGTCTCCTGGTTCTTGCTCGTGCACATGATGATGGGCACGTCGGCGTACAGCGGGTCGCGCGTGATGGCGCGGGTGAGCTGGAAGCCATTCTGGCCGGGCATGACCACGTCCATGAGGATCAGGTCGGGCTTCTCCTCGCCCAGGCGGCGGAACGCGTCCTCGGCGCTCTCGGCGGTCTTGACGGAAAAGCCGTTCTTCTGCAGCAGGTCCGTCATGAACATCAGCTCGGTCTTGGAATCGTCCACAACGAGCACTTTGCGGATGGCCATGGCATCTCTCCTTTTATCTTGCGGTGCCGAACTGCTGCACGGTCTGCAGCAGCTGGTCCTTCGTGAAGGGTTTGGTCAGGTAGTCCTGCGAGCCGACCATGCGGCCGCGCGCCTTGTCGAACACGCCGTCCTTGGAGGACAGCATGACGACCGGAACGGACGAGAACTTGGCGTTGCGCTTGATGATCGCGCACGTCTGGTATCCGTCCAGACGAGGCATCAGGATGTCGCAGAAGATCAGGTTGGGCTCGTAATCGTTGACCTTGGAGAGGGCGTCAAAGCCGTCCTCGGCCAGCATCACCTCGTGGCCGCCCTGCTTCAGGAAGATCTCCGCACTGCGCCGGATGGTGTTGCTGTCATCGATCACCAACACCTTCAATCCAGTGGTGCTCACTTGACGCGCTCCTCACTTGTAACTGCTAGGTGCGGCATCCCCTCAGACGAGTCCCAACGCCGCGTTATTGTTTCTTCAGATCTGGACCATCTCGAAGTCTTCCTTGCGCGCCCCGCATTCGGGGCAGGTCCAGTTCATGGGCACCTGATCCCAGGGGGTTCCGGGTGCGATTCCATGTTCCGGAGCGCCGGCGGATTCGTCATAGATCCACCCGCAAATCAGACACATCCAGGTTTTGCTTTCAGTCACAGCTTAAGGGGCCTTCGAATAGAATGCAACGATTCTATCTAGGCCGGTTGACTAAGCTCTCTCACGCGCGCGGCAGGCAGATTCCCCGGCCCATGACTAATTCCACACCCATCGAGACCCGACCCGCCGAACCCGAAGGCGAGGACCAGGGACCGGCCTGCGTGCTCGTGTTCAACGCGAGTGACCCGAGCGGCGCCGGCGGACTCGCCGCCGACATCACCGCGATCGCGTCGGTGGGCGCACATCCGCTTCCCATCGTCACCGGCGCGTATGTGCGCGACACCGGCGAGGTGTTCGACCATTTCGCCTTCGACGAGGACGCGGTCGCCGAGCAGGCGCGCACCATCCTCGAGGACGTGCCGGTGCAGGTGATCAAGGTCGGATTCGCCGGCAGCCCGGAGACCCTGAGCACCATCGCGGAGATCGCCGCGGACTACCCGGACGTGCCCGTCATCTCGTACATGCCGGCGCTTTCCTGGTGGGACGAAGGCCCCACGGACCTGTACGAAGACGCCTTCCGCGAGCTGCTGCTGCCGCAGACGACCGTGTTGGTAGGAAACCACAGCACGCTGTGGCGCTGGCTGTTGCCGGAGTGGAACAACGAGCGCAGCCCCACTGCCCGCGACCTCGCCAAGGCCGCTTCCGAAATGGGCGTGCCCTACACGCTGGTCACCGGCGTGCCGCTGCCCGACCAGTTCGTGGAGAACGTGCTGGCCACGCCGCAGACGGTGCTGGCCAGCGAGAAGTTCGAGCGCTTCGACGCGGTGTTCTCCGGCGCCGGCGACACGCTGTCGGCGGCGCTCGCCGCGCTCGTGGCCGGCGGCGCCGACCTGGCGGCCGCGGCCGGCGAAGCGCTCGCCTACCTGGACCGCTGCCTCGACGGCGGCTTCCGGCCCGGCATGGGCCACGTCATTCCCGACCGCATGTTCTGGGCCCAGCCCGAGGGCGAGGACGGCAGCGACGAGGCCGCCGAAGGCGAGGACAGCACCAGCGGCGCAACCCCCTTCGACCTGCCTGCCCATGACACCAAGCACTGACCGCAACCAGCACCTGTTCGACCGCGCCAAGGCGCTCATCCCCGGAGGCGTGAACTCGCCGGTGCGCGCCTTCCGCGCCGTCGGCGGC
>DASWUI010000438.1:0-2506 GCA_036401715.1 Ramlibacter sp.
CGCCTGCGCGCGCTGCTGCGCCGCTCGCAGGCGGCCACGTCCGCGGTCCTGAGCTTCGGGCCGATCGAGCTGGACACCGCCAACCGGCGCGCCAGCGCGCAGCGCAACGGCACCTCCGTGCCCCTCGAACTCGGCCCCCGCGAGTGGACCGTCATGGAGTACCTCCTGATCAACGCGCCCAAGCCCGCCAGCAAGGACAAGCTGCTGCAGGCCCTCACCGGCTGGGACAAGGAGATCACGCCCAACGCGGTGGAGGTCTACATCTCGCGCCTGCGCGGCAAGCTCGAGCCCTACGGCGTGGCCCTGCGTTCGATCCGCGGCTTCGGCTACCGCCTCGAGCTGCGTCCCGCCGAGGGCGAGTGAAGCAGTCGCTGCTCCCGGCGGCGGCGGCCCCGCGCGGGCGCGCGGCCGACGTGCGCGGCGTCACCTCGGGGCTGCGCCGGCGGCTGCTGGTGATGCTGATCGCGCCGCTGATCCTGCTGGCGGTGCTCAACGCCTGGCTGGAATACCGCTCCGCCGACAACGTGGCCACGCAGCAGGACCAGCACCTGCTCGCGCTGGTGCCGCTGCTGGCGGACTCGGTGATCGGCGAGTCCGGCGACCGGCCGCTGCTGATGCTGGCGCCGCCGGTGGAGGAGTTCCTCAAGGACCGCGCCGGTGCCGCCAGCTACGCGATCCTGGACGTGGACGGCAAGGTCCTGCTCGGCGACGCCTGGCTGGCGGGCCTGCCGCCCTCGGACGATACGCCGGAGATCCACAGCGAGGAGCACGCCGGCGCCACCTGGCGCATCGTGCGCCAGCGCCAGCCCACCATGTTCGGCGAGGTGGTCGTGGCCGTCGGCGACAGCTCGGACCCGCGCCAGCAGTGGGCCCGCTCCATCATCTTCCGCGTGCTGCTGCCCAACCTGGTGCTGATCGCCGCGGCGGCCTTCGCCGTGCGCTGGGCCGTGCAGCAGGCGCTGCGGCCGCTGCTGGCGCTGAAGGAAGCGGTGGAACGGCGCTCGCCGCGCGACCTGAGCGCGATCGACGATTCGGCTTCGCCCGAGGAGGTGCGGCCGCTGGTGGATTCGCTCAACCGCCTGTTCGGCCTGGTCAACGCCCAGGCCGAGAGCCAGCGCCGCTTCGTGGCCGATGCCGCCCACCAGCTGCGCACGCCCATCGCCGGCCTGCAGGCGCAGGTGGAGGCCTGGGCGCAGGCCGCCAGCGCGAAGCCCGTGGAAGGCACGCTGGCGCTGCCCACCGAGCAGGTCTACAAGCTGCGCAGCGCCACCCGCCGCACCTCGCAGCTGGCCAACCAGCTGCTGGCGCTGTCGCGCGCGGACGCGCGGGCCATGCATTCGCAGCCGCAGCAGCGCGTGGACCTCAAGTCGCTGTGCGAGGACACGCTGGAAAGCCACCTCGACGCGGCCACCGCGCGCCGCATCGACCTGGGCCTGGACGCCGAACCCGTGCAGGTGATGGGACACGAGTGGCTGCTGCGGGAGCTGCTGTCGAACCTCGTGGACAACGCGGTGAAGTATTCGTACCAGGGCGGCTCGGTCACCATCCGCTGCGGCCGGCGCGGCCGCGAGGCCTTCGTGGAGGTCGAGGACGACGGCCCGGGCGTCGCCCCCCAGGAGATGCCGCGCATCCTGGAGCGCTTCTACCGGGTGCAGGGCACCCTGGGGGAGGGCAACGGCCTGGGGCTGGCGATCGCCGAGGAGATCGCCCGGGTGCACCACAGCCACCTGCAGCTCCAGCCCGGGGCGCTCGGGCGTGGCTTGAAAGTCACACTCTCCTTCCCTGCGTGAGCACCCGCTGCCGGGCGGTGGCCCGGCGCGGATGGGTTGGCGGAATCCCACGGTCGGGTATGCGAGAATCAATTTGCAACCGCTGACCTAGCACCTTATGTCCCACGCCGAGCTCGACTCCCCCGAACCCACCCCCGGCGGCGACACCCCGGCCGTGGTGCGCAAGCGCCCCAAGCCGGGCGAGCGGCGGGTGCAGATCCTGCAGGCGCTGGCGATGATGCTGGAGCAACCCGGCGCCGAACGCATCACCACGGCCGCGCTGGCCGCCAAGCTGGAAGTCAGCGAAGCCGCCCTGTACCGCCACTTCGCCAGCAAGGCGCAGATGTTCGAGGGGCTCATCGAGTTCATCGAGCAGAGCGTGTTCACCCTGATCAACCAGATCGCCGAGCGCGAGCCGGCCGGCCCCGCGCAGGCCGGACGCATCGTCGCGATGCTGATCCAGTTCGCCGAGAAGAACCCGGGCATGACCCGCGTGATGGTGGGCGACGCGCTGGTGTTCGAGAACGAGCGCCTGCAGCAGCGCATGAACCAGGTCTTCGACAAGGTCGAGGCCTCGCTGAAGCAGTGCCTGCGCCACACCGCCGACGCGGCCGCGCCCACCGTCGATGCGCAGGTGCGCGCGTCGGTGCTGACCGCCTTCATCGTCGGGCGGCTGCAGCGCTTCGCGCGCTCGGGGTTCAAGCGGCTGCCTTCGGAGCACCTGGACGCTTCGCTGG
>DASWUI010000439.1:0-5912 GCA_036401715.1 Ramlibacter sp.
CTCACGCGCGGCGAGCAGCGCCTGCCGCACGACCGGCGGCGCGCCATGCCGCAGCGCCAGCGCCTCCCGGGCGCCGCTCGCGCTATAAACCGCTGATGTCCCGTTCCCCATCGGTCGTGATCGTAAGCCCGGCGCTGGCGGAAGCCAACAACGGCAACTGGCGCACCGCGCGCCGCTGGCAGGAACTGCTGTCCTCGCACGGCCCGGTACGGATCACGAAGGAATGGCCGGACGCGCAGGCGGCGGGCGACACCGTGATGCTCGCGCTGCATGCGCGCCGTTCCGCTGCACAGGCCGCCGCCTGGGCGCAGCGGCATCCGGGCCGCGGCCTGGCCGTGGTCCTCACCGGCACGGACCTCTACCAGGACATCGCCACGGATGCCTCGGCACAGCGTTCGCTGGAGCTCGCCCAGCGCCTGGTGGTGCTGCAGGAATGCGGGCCGGACGCCCTGCCCCCGCGGCACCGCGCCAAGGCGCGCGTGATCTACCAGTCCGCGCCCGCCCTGCCGCCCTTGCCGCGGACCGACGAGGTGCTGCGCGTGGTGATGGTCGGGCACCTGCGCCAGGTGAAGACGCCGCAGACCCTGTTCGCCGCGGCCCGCCTGCTGCGCGATCGAGCCGACATCCGCATCACCCACATCGGCGACGCCGCCGGCGAACCGGCCCTGGGCGAGCAGGCAGCGGCCACCGCGCGCGAATGTCCCGGCTACCGATGGCTCGGAGGGCTGCCGCACGAGGAAGCGCTGCGGCACATCCGCGAGGCGCACGTGCTGGTCCACCCCAGCGCGATGGAAGGCGGGGCCCACGTGATCCTGGAAGCGGTACGCTGCGGCACCCCGGTGCTGGCCAGCCGCGTCCCGGGCAACGTGGGCATGCTGGGGGCGGACTACGCCGGCTACTTCCCGCATGGCGACGCGGCCGCCCTGGCGCGGCTGTTGCTCGCCTGCCCCCAGGGCCAGGCCGCGGAAAACCCTGCGGACCGCCTGCTCGCGCACCTCGGCGCACAATGCGCGCAGCGCGCTCCGCTGTTCGATGCGGGCGCCGAGCGCCAGGCGCTCGTGAACCTGCTGCAAGAACTGGAACCCGCCCCATGAACGCTCCGCTGCCGACCACCGCCGCCGAACCCCGCCTCACGTCGCTGTCCCATGGCGGCGGCTGCGGCTGCAAGATCGCGCCCGGCGTGCTGTCCGAGATCCTCAAGGGCACGGCGCGCCTGCCGGTTCCGCCGGAACTGCTGGTGGGCATCGAGACCGCGGACGACGCCGCCGTCTACCAGCTCAACGAGGAGCAGGCGCTGATCGCCACCACCGATTTCTTCATGCCGATCGTGGACGATCCCTACGACTTCGGCCGCATCGCCGCGACCAACGCGATCTCGGACGTGTACGCGATGGGCGGCAAGCCCATCATGGCGCTGGCGCTCGTGGGCATGCCGATCAGCGTGCTGAGCACGGCCACCATCGGCCGCATCCTGGAAGGCGGCGAGTCGGTCTGCAAGGCAGCGGGCATCCCGATCGCCGGCGGCCACACGATCGACTCGGTCGAGCCGATCTACGGCCTCGTGGCGCTGGGCCTGGTGCATCCGAAGCGCGTGAAGCGCAACGCCGATGCGCGCCCGGGCGACGTGCTGGTGCTGGGCAAGCCGCTGGGCGTCGGCGTGCTGTCGGCGGCACTGAAGAAGGAAAAGCTGGACGCCGCCGGCTACGAACGCATGATCGCCACGACCACGCGCCTGAACACGCCCGGCCCCGAGCTGGCGGCCATCGAAGGCGTGCATGCGCTGACGGACGTCACCGGTTTCGGCCTGGCCGGCCACGCGCTGGAACTGGCGCGCGGCGCGAACCTGGCGCTGGAGGTCGACTGGAAGAAGGTGCCGGTGCTGGAAGGCGTGCGGGAGCTGGCGCGTGCCGGCTTCGTCACCGGCGCGTCGGGACGCAACTGGGCGGCCTACGGCGCGGAGGTCGCGCTGCCGGCGAACATGGACGAGGCCGACAAGGCGCTGCTGAGCGATCCGCAGACCAGCGGCGGGCTGCTGGTGTCCTGCACGCCGGAAACGGTGGAGCAAGTGCTGGCGGTGTTCCGCAAGCACGGGTTCGGGCAGGCGGCGGTGATCGGGGAAACGCGGGCGGCGAGCGCCGGGGCGCGCCTGGTGGTTCGATAGCGGCGCGCCCGGGGGGCGCGGTTCGGGCTGCGCCGCTCACCACGACCTGCAGGGACTCGCATCGCTGGGTTCCTGCGTCACCCCGTGCAATGCACACCGGCTGCGGACCATGTCATTGCGGGCCCGACCCGCAATCCATGTGCGCTCACCGGAATACCGGCTCCCTCTTCTCCATCGCCGCCTGCACCGCCTCCCGCTGGTTCGCGCTGCCGATCAGGCGCTGCTGCTCGAAAGCCTCCGCCACCAGCACCCGCGCCGCATCCACCGGCGACGCCGTGTTCATCAGGCGCTTGGCCGCCCGGATCGCATCCGGGTTGCTCGCCGCGATCTGGCGCGCCATCGCGCGGGCTTCGGCGAGCGGCTCCTGGCTCGCGCGCGTGGCCAGGCCCAGGCTCACCGCTTCGCTGCCGCCGACGATGCGGCCGGTGAAGGTGAGCTCGCGCGCGACGTCGCCGCGCGTGAGTCCGGTGAGCAGCACGCAGCCGGCCATGTCCGGCACCAGCCCCCACTTGATCTCCATCACCGAAAGCTTCGCCTCCGGATGGACGATGCGCACGTCGGCACCGAGCGCGATCTGCAGGCCACCGCCGAAGGCGACGCCGTGCACGGCCGCGACCACGGGCACGGGCAGCTCGCGCCAGCCCCAGGCCACCTGCTGCCAGAAGTTCGCCAGGCCGTGCGTGCGCGGCACCAGGTCGCCGATGCCCGCGGCGCCGTCCGCCGTGGCGATTCCCTGCAGGCTCGACTTGTCGAGGCCGGCGCAGAAGGCCGGTCCCTCGCCATGCAGCACGACCGCGCGCACGCGGTCTTCCGTGCGCAGCCGCGCGATGGCGGCGATCAGCGCGCGGAACATCTCCCCGTCCAGCGCGTTCATCTTCCCGGGCCGGACCATCGCCACCTCGGCGACGCCGTGACCGTCCACGCTCACGCGCACCCGCTGTTCCTCGTTCATCCTGAGCTCCTGTAGCCAGCGCGCATTCTGGCGCGAGGTCAGGGTTCTGACAGCTTCGCGGCGGCGCCTCGGGGACAGTCGCGCCCGGCCGCTTCCACGGCCGGGCACGCAAAACTACTTAGGGTCTACCCCCCTTTCTGCGCTGCAGCATGCCTTGCACCATTGGCGGCTTTGACGGGACCGTGCGTCCCGCTGTTCGGCCACGCACCCGGAGGAGAGACTTGTCCGCTGAGACCATCCTGGAAACCCAGGGCCTGACCAAGGAGTTCAAGGGCTTCGTCGCCGTGAACAACGTGGATCTGAAGGTCAGGCGCGGCGACATCCATGCCCTGAGCGGCCCCAACGGCGCCGGCAAGACGACCTTCTTCAACCTGCTGACGAAGTTCCTGCCGCCCACCCGAGGCACGATCACCTACCGCGGCACCGACATCACCCACGAGCGGCCGGCGCAGACCGCGCGGCGCGGCATCGTGCGCTCCTTCCAGATCTCGGCGGTGTTCCCGCACATGACGGTGCTGGAGAACGTGCGCGCCGCGCTGCAGCGCAACCTGGGCACCTCCTTCCATTTCTGGAAGCCGGAGAAGACGCTGCACCCGCTGCATGCGCGCGCGATGGAACTGCTGGCGGCCGTGGACCTGCAGGACTTCGCGGACGAGTTGACCGTCAACCTGCCCTACGGCCGCAAGCGCGCGCTCGAGCTCGCCACCACCCTGGCGCTGGAACCCGAGCTGATGCTGCTGGACGAGCCCACCCAGGGCATGGGCCACGAGGACGTGCACCGCGTCACGCAGCTGATCAAGAAGGTGTCCGAGGGCCGCACCATCCTCATGGTGGAACACAACATGAACGTGGTGTCCTCCATCGCCGACCGCATCACCGTGCTGCAGCGCGGCGCCGTGATCGCCGACGGCACCTACGCCGAAGTCTCGAAGAACCCGCAGGTGATCGAAGCCTACATGGGCTCCACGGACAACGAACTGCAGGGAGCGCATTGATGGCATCGAACGAGATGCTCCACATCGAGAACCTGCACGCCTGGTACGGCGAGTCGCACGTCCTGCACGGCGTCAACATGGCCGTCAACGAGGGCGAGGTCGTCTCGCTGCTGGGACGCAACGGCGCCGGCCGCACCACCACCATGCGCGCCATCATGGGGCTGACCGGCGCGCGCAAGGGCTCCATCCGCATCCGCGGGGAGGAGACGGTCAAGCTGCCGCCGCACCGCATTGCCCGCCTGGGCGTGGGCTACTGTCCCGAGGAGCGCGGCATCTTCGCCAGCCTGTCGGCCGAGGAGAACCTGATGCTGCCCCCGGCCGTGGCCCAGGGCGGCATGAGCCTGGCCGAGATCTACGACATGTTCCCCAACCTGAAGGAGCGCGCCGCGAGTCCCGGCACGCGCCTGTCCGGCGGCGAACAGCAGATGCTGGCCGTGGCCCGCATCCTGCGCACCGGCGCGCGGCTGCTGCTGCTCGACGAGATCTCCGAAGGCCTGGCGCCGGTGATCGTGCAGAAGCTCGCCGAGACCATCCGCACGCTCAAGGCCAAGGGCTACACCATCGTGCTGGTGGAACAGAACTTCCGCTTCGCCGCGCCGCTGGCCGACCGCTTCTACGTGATGGAGCACGGCAAGATCGTGCGCGAGTTCGCCCAGCACGAGCTGGCGGCCAATACCGAGATGCTCCAGGAATACCTGGGCGTGTAGCAGGCAACCACAAGTCGAGTCGTTTCAACAAGGAGACCCCATGAAACTCAAGAAGACCTTTGCCGCGGTAGCGTTGGGCGCCGCCGCCCTGTTCGGCGCGAGCGCACCCGCGCACGCGCAGTTCTCCGGCGACGTGATCCGCATCGGCATCATCACCGACATGTCCAGCGTGTACGCGGACATCGACGGCCAGGGCGGCGTGGAAGCCATCCGCATGGCCATCGCCGACGCCGGCGGCAATGTGGCCGGCAAGAAGATCGAGGTGCTCTCCGCCGACCACCAGAACAAGCCGGACGTCGCCGCCACCAAGGCGCGCGAGTGGTTCGACACCCAGGGCCTCGACATGCTGATCGGCGGCACCAACTCCGGCACGAACCTGGCCATGGCCAAGGTCGCCGCGGAGAAGAAGAAGCCCTTCATCGCCATCGGCGCCGCCACCTCCGCGCTGACCAACGACCAGTGCACGCCCTATACCCTGCACTGGGCCTACGACACCACCGCCCTGGCCAAGGGCACGGGCGCCGCGGTCGTCAAGCAGGGCGGCAAGACCTGGTTCTTCCTGACCGCCGACTACGCCTTCGGCCACCAGCTGCAGGCCGACACCACCAAGGTGGTGGAAGCCAACGGCGGCAAGGTGGTGGGCTCGGTGCGCGCGCCGCTGAACGCCAGCGACTTCTCCTCCTTCCTGCTGCAGGCGCAGGGCAGCAAGGCCCAGATCCTGGGCCTGGCCAATGCCGGCGGCGACACGATCAACTCGATCAAGGCGGCCAACGAGTTCGGCATCACCAAGACGATGAAGCTGGCGGGCCTGCTGGTGTTCATCAACGACATCCACTCGCTGGGGCTGAACACCACGCAGGTGGTCGAGGCCAACGGCGGCAAGGTGGTGGGCTCGGTGAAGGCGCCGCTGAACGCCAGCGACTTCTCGTCCTTCCTGCTGCAGGCGCAGGGCAGCAAGGCCCAGATCCTGGGCCTGGCCAACGCCGGCGGCGACACGATCAATTCGATCAAGGCCGCCAACGAGTTCGGCGTCACCAAGACGATGAAGCTGGCCGGGCTGCTGGTGTTCATCAACGACATCCACTCGCTGGGTCTGA
>DASWUI010000440.1:0-8112 GCA_036401715.1 Ramlibacter sp.
CACCAGCCGCATCGCCATGGTGTCGACGATCACCTCGTTCACCGTGACATCCGGGAAGTCCTTCGCGGCCTTCAGGCACTCCTCGACGAACATCCCGCACCCGAGCTTGAACACCGTGTTCTTGTGCACCACGGTCAGCAGCCTGCGCCGGCTGCGCGCGAGCGCCAGCGCGACGCGCGCCACGCGCTCGCTGCCCTTGCGGGTGATCACGCGCACCGAGATGGTCATGTCCTCGCTCGGGCGGAACTCGCCCGAGCCGGCCACCACGTTGCGGTCCGGCTGGAAGCCCTCGTTGTTCTCGCGCACGATCACCAGGTCCACGTCGTCGCGCAGGCAGCCGATGCCCGGGTACGAGCGCGTGGGCCGCACGTTGGCGAACAGGTTGAAGTGCTTGCGCATGATCGGGTGCGGGTTGATCGCGCCCGGCACCCGGGGGTACTCGCGGTGGCCGATCGGGCCCAGCACGAAACCGTCCATCTTCGCCAGCGTCTCCAGCGTGCCCGGCGGCAGCGTGGAGCCGTGCGTGTCCAGCGCGCGGCGGCCGACCGGCATGGGGCGCCATTCGATGCGCAGGCCGTGCTTTTCGGCGGCCGCGGAGGCGACCTGCACCGAGGCGGGCACCACTTCATGGCCGATGTCGTCACCCTCGAGCACGCCGAGGACGAGGTGGGGCTTGTTCATGCGTGTGCTTCTTTCCTGCGGGCCAGCGCCATGCGCGCTGCGATGCGCAGCGCCTGCTCGAGCGCGCCGGTGCCGGCCTTGCCCTGGCCCGTGATGTCGAAGGCCGTGCCGTGCGCGGGCGTGGTGTACACGGTGCGCAGGCCCGCCGTCACCGTCACGCCCTTGCTGAAGCCCAGCAGCTTGGTCGCGATCTGTCCCTGGTCGTGGTACATCATGACCACGCCCTCGTACTCGCCCTGGAGCGCCTTCAGGAAGATCGCGTCCGAGGAGACGGGGCCGCTCACCGCGATGCCCTCTTCCGCCAGCCGGCGCACCGCCGGCGCGATCAGGCGGATCTCCTCGTCGCCGAACAGGCCGCCTTCGCCGCAGTGCGGGTTGAGCGCCGCCACGCCGATGCGCGGGCGCGCATGGCCGGCCTCGCGCAGGCTGCGGTCGGCCAGCCGCACGGCGGCGGCGATGCGCTCGGGCGTGATGAGGTCCAGCGCCTGGCGCAGCGCGACGTGCGAGGTCACGCGGAAGGTGGCGAACTGCTCGATCACGTTCATCTCGCCGAAGAAGCCCTCGTGCCGGTTCCAGGCGGCGAACATCTGGTGCTCGTCCAGGTGCTTCCAGCCGCCGCGGTGCAGCGCCGCCTTGTTCAGCGGCGCGAAGGTGATGCCCTCGACCTGACCCTGCTGCGCCAGCTGCGTCATGTGCTGCAGCGTCTCGCCGGTGAGCCGGCCGGATTCTGGCGAGATCTCGCGGCGGGTGATCTTCGCCGGGTCGATGTTGCCGAGGTCGACCAGCGCGATCTCCTCGCGCGACCAGTCGATCGCGGCCACGCCGGGATAGGCGCGCCATGCGGGCTGGACGCCCGCGTCGCGGCAGCCGAGTTCCAGCACGCGGGCATCGCCGATGACGGCGATGCGGGCGACGTCCTTCAGGCGCCCGGAGGCGAGCAGCTTCGCGCTGATCTCGGGGCCGATGCCGGTCGGGTCGCCGAGCATGAGGCCGAGGAGGGGGAGTTCGTCGGCGCCGCGGACGCGGGATGTGCCGTCACCCCCGCGGAGGGGCGATGTGCCGTCACCCCCGTGGAGGGGCGATGTGCCGTCACCCCCGCGGAGGCGGGGGTCCAAGGCTTGCGCCTTGTCCTGAACGCCTTGGGTCCCCGCCTGCGCGGGGATGACGGGTTGCGCGGGGATGGCGGCTTTCACGCGGCCAGTGCGTTCGTCAGCGCCGAGATCGACGGCAGCGACTCCAGGTCGCGCACCATCGCCACCACCTCCTCCGCGCGGGCCTTCGGGAACTTGGCGAATTCCGCGTTTTCGCGGAACTTGTCGGCCACCTCGTTGTAGGTCATGGGCATGGCGGGGCTGCCCTTGCCGAAGTCGGCCCGGCCCGACACCTTGCGGCCGCCGGCCAGTTCGATGTCGATGATGGTCGTCATCTTGTGGTACCCGGCGGCTTCCGCCTCCTTGTCCACCACGAAATCGACCTTCTCGATCATCTTCTGCACGTCGGGGCGCAGCACCACTGCGTCGGTGAATTCGTTCAGGCCGGCGCGGCCTTCCAGCAGCAGGATCGCCATGCAGAACTCCATGGAGAATTTCGCCTGCAGCTCGTTGGTGGGCCGGTGGTGGATCAGCGCGTTGGGCATGTTGTGGTTGGTGCCCACGCGCACGCGCACGACGTCCCTGGCCTGGATGCGGTGCTCGCGGATCAGGCGCAGCATCTCGGTCATGCCGGGGTGGGTCAGCGACCCGCTCGGATGCGGCTTGATCGAGATGCCCGGCTCGGCGAAAGTCCAGGGCTTGCCCAGGCGGCCGGCGATTGCATTGGCGTCGTAGCCGCCGCCGGCGGCGCTGAAGAAGCCGCGCGGCGCCTCCAGGATCCTGTCCGTCGCGGTCCAGCCGTAGCCGGCGAACTGCGCCGCGGCCACGCCGCTTTCCGAGGAACGCCCTGCGTGGAAGGGCTTGGTCATGGTGCCGAAGTTCTCGCGCAGGCCGGCCGACTGGCTGCCGGCGATCGACAGGGCGCGGCAGGTCGCCTCTTCGCCCAGGCCCATCAGCTTGGAAGCGGCGGCGGCGGCCGCGAAGGTGCCGCAGGTGGCGGTGGAGTGGAAGCCGGCCTGGTAGTGGCGCGGGTTGATCGCCTCGGAGATCTTGCACTCGACTTCCACGCCGAGGTGGTAGGCCAGCATGGCCTGCGCGCCGCTCGCGCCGGTGGCTTCGGCCACCGCCAGCGCCGCCGGCAGCGCGGGCGCGGTCGGGTGCGTCAACAGGCCGTACACGCGGTCGGTCGCCACCGCCAGCTGCGTGTCGTCGTAGTCGTCGGCGTGGATGCCCACGCCGTTGGCGAAGGCAGCAAAGCGCGGCGCCACCTTCAGGCGCGTGCCGATCACCGTGGCGGGCCCGCTGCCCAGGTTCAGGTCCGCCAGGTGCCTGCGCACCAGTTCGCCGCAATGGCTGGCGCCGCCCGACAGCGCCAGGCCCAGCCCGTCCAGGATGGACTTCTTGCCCAGCGCCACCACGTCCTGCGGCAGGTCGGCCAGGCGCGTGCCGCAGATGAAGTCGGAAACGTAGTGCGTCAGGTGCTCCGCGGCCTGCTGCTGGATGATGCTCACTTCGGGACTCCTCGTCGTGTATCGGTGTTGGCGGAAAGGGTTCGGTTCAGTGCGCCAGCGCGCGGCAGTTCTCGGGCGCGAGATGGAGCCACACGGGCGAGCCGGCCGGGATGCTGGTGGACGACGGCGTCACCGCGCGCACCGTTTCGCCGTCGGCCAGCTGCACCAGGTAGTCCCGGTGCGAGCCCAGGTAGATCTGGCGGGTGACGGTGCCCTGCACGCCGTTGGTGGGCCCCTCGGGCGGCTGGTCGCTCAGGTGGACGTCGTGGTGGCGCACGGAAACGGCGGTGTCGCCCTCGCTGGCGAACTCGCCCGAGCCGCAGCGCAGGAACAGGCCGTTGCCGCAGGCCACGCCGTCGCTGCCGTCCCAGCGCCCCTTGAAGATGTTGGTGCCGCCTATGAAGCGGGCGACGAACTCGGTGCGCGGCCGCTGGTAGATGTCCTCCGGGGTGCCCGCCTGCTCGATCTGCCCCAGGTTCATCACCACGATCAGGTCGGCGGTGGTCATCGCCTCGGCCTGGTCGTGGGTGACGTACACCGTGGTGTAGCGGAACTTGTCGTGCAGCCTGCGGATCTCGAAGCGCATCTCCTCGCGCAGGTTGGCGTCCAGGTTGGACAGCGGCTCGTCCAGCAGCAGCGTCTCGGGTTCGACCACCAGCGCGCGCGCGAGCGACACGCGCTGCTGCTGGCCGCCGGAGAGCTCGCCCGGATAGCGCTGCGCCAGCTGCGACAGCCTGGTGGCCGTGAGGATGGTGTCGGCGCGCTGCTGCGCATCCGACTTCGCCAGCCCGCGCAGCTTCAGGCCGTAGGTGACGTTCTCCATCACCGTCATGTGCGGCCACAGCGCGTAGCTCTGGAAGATCATGGACATGTTGCGGCGCTCGGGCGCCTCGCTGTCCCCCGGGGCCGAGACGCGCCGGCCGCCCACGCGGATCTCGCCGCCGTCGGGCTCCAGGAAGCCGGCGAT
The DNA here is from genome assembly GCA_036401715.1 of Ramlibacter sp. Classification (GTDB taxonomy): domain Bacteria; phylum Pseudomonadota; class Gammaproteobacteria; order Burkholderiales; family Burkholderiaceae_C; genus Ramlibacter. The sequence continues at coordinate 4,251 of DASWUI010000440.1, forward strand.
CAGCCGCAGCGTCGTGGTCTTGCCGCAGCCCGAAGGCCCCAGCAGGCAGACCAGCTGCCCCTTTTCCACCGACAGCGAGACGTCCTTGACCACGGGGGCGGATCCGTAGCGCTTGGTCAGGCCCTTGAGTTCGAGGAATCCCATGCCTTGTTCTTCGTGTTTCAGCGGAGCACCGGCATGCGCTGGCTGCCCAGCACCGGCAGGCGGTTGGCGATGATCACCACCGTGAAGGAGACGACCAGCAGCATGATCCCGAGCACGGAGATCGCGCCCATGTCGCCGCTTTCGTTGAGGTCGTAGATGACCACCGAGACCAGCTTGGTGTTGGCGGTGGTCAGCAGGATGGTGGCCGAGAGTTCGCGGATGGTGCCGATGAAGACGAAGCACCAGGTGGCGATGACCGAGGTGCGCAGCAGCGGCGCGGTGATCAGGCGCAGGGTCTTCAGCCGCGAAGCGCCCAGGATGCGGCTGGCCTCCTCCAGCTCCGGGTGGATGCCGTGGAAGGCCGCGGACATCTGCTGGTAGCCCGCCGGCATCTCGATCGTGAGGAAGGCGATCAGCAGGATCCACAGGGTTCCGTACAGCATCAGCTGCGGGTGCGAGTAGGTCAGGAACATGCCGACGCCCAGCACGATGCCGGGGATCGCCACCGGCGCGGTGGCCAGCATGCCCAGCACGCCGCTGCCGCGGATCGGCGCGCGCGACACCATGTAGGCAGCGACCAGCGCCAGGCCGGTGCCGATGGTGGCGGTGGAGAAGCCGAGCAGGAAGGTATTCCACATCGCCTTGCGCGTGGCCGAGAACTCGAAGAAGACGAAGTGGAAGTTGTGCAGCGTCATGGTCGCCCAGGTGAGCGGCTCCGAGACGTTGCGCGTCAGCGCGGTCTTCAGCAGCGCGGCGTAGGGCAGGATCACGGTGAGCGACAGCACGAACACCGCGAAGGCGATGCCGGCGGCCTTCCAGCGCCCGAGCTTGAGGATGCGCGGCTCGCCGCTCTTGCCGCCCAGGACCGTGTAGCCCTTGCGGCCCAGGATCCAGCTCTTGCCCTGCAGCAGCAGCACCGTGATCAGCAGCAGCGGCAGCGCGGCGGCGGCGGCCAGCCCGGGCTTGGGCGGGAACTGGAACAGGCTCCAGATCTTGGTGGTGATCACGTGGAAGCCGGCCGGCAGCGCGAGGATGGCGGGCGAGCCGAACATGGTCAGCGCCTGCAGGATCGCGATCAGCGAGCCCGCGAGCATGGCCGGCAGCACCAGCGGGATGGTGATCCTGCGCAGCGTGGTCCAGGCGCGCGCGCCGAGGATGGAGGACGCATCCTCCAGGTCGGAGGGCACGCGGTCCAGCCCGTTGGCCACCAGCGTGAAGACGTAGGGGAAGGTGTAGCAGGAGATCGCGAACACCAGGCCCGCGAAGCTGTAGATGTTCAGCAGCGGCGCGTCGTAGGGCTGGCCGCCGGCGAGCCAGCGGTAGAAGACGTTGATGAGGCCGCTGTTGGGTGCCGCCAGGATCTCCCAGGCGATCGCACCCAGGAAGGGCGGCGTGACGAACGAGGCCGTGACCAGCGCCCGCACCAGCCGCCGCCCCGGCAGGTCGGTGCGCGCGACCAGCCAGGCCAGCGGCGTCGCCACGGCGCAGGACAGCAGCCCGACGCCGAGCGCCATGCCCAGCGCCAGCACGAAGGGCCGCCGCAGCGTGGCGTCGGTGACCAGGGTGGCGAAGTTGGCCAGCGTGAGCTTGCCGTCCTGGTCGACCACCGCGTAGTACAGCAGCCACGCCAGCGGCAGCACCACGAGCACGGCCAGGACCGCGGCCAGCGCGTAGAACGCCGGCCGGACCAGGTCGAAGCGGAAGTGGGGCTTGGCGAGCGTTTCGGAAGCTGGAACGGCAACCGTCATGGCGCGCCCGGCCTCAGGTCCCGAAATACTCTTCGTACTTCTTCTTGATGGTGTCCGGCTGCAGCTGCGCCGGGTCGGAGTTCAGCAGCTTGATCTGCGACAGCGGCATGCGGCCGGCCTTCTCCTTCACCTCGGGGTGGAAGGAACGCAGGCCGCCGACGTCGCTATTGAGCTGCTGCGCCTCGCGCGTGAACATGAAGTGGTAGAACAGGCGCGCCGCGTTCGGGTTCGGCGCGTTCTTCAGCAGCGCCGCGTTGCCGATCACGATGGGCGTGCCCTCGGCGGCGTACACCGGCTCGATCGGCACGCCGCTTTCCTTGAGCACGAACACGTTGTATTCGTTGCCGTCGGCCATGACGGGGCGCTCGCCCTGGGCGAGCTTCTTGGGCGGCTCGGTGGAGGACTGCACCTGCATCACCTTCTGCTTGCCCAGCTTCTCGAAGTAGCTCCAGCCCAGGGGCGACTGGCTCAGGGCCTGCGTGCCGGTCATGATGGTGCCGCTGTAGCCGGGGTGCGCCTTCACCAGCTTGCCCTGCCACTTGGGGTCGAGCAGGTCGGCGTGGGACTTCGGCGCCTGCTCCTTGGGCACGAGCTTGGTGTTGTAGGCGATCACGGAGAGGTGCGCGCGGTAGGCGGCATAGGTGCCGTCCGCGTCCTTGTAGTCCTTCGGCCAGTGCTTCGCCACCTCGCTGGGCACCGCCGGCTGCAGCCAGCCCTGCTTCTTGAAGTGCACGAAGTGCACGGCGTCGGAGGTCTCGATGACGTCCGCGTTGTGGATCTTGCTGCCGTATTCCTGGTTGATGCGCTGGAACAGGCGCTCGGCGCCGGAGCGCTCGACCTGCACCTTGATCCCGGGGTACTTGGCCTCGAAGGCTCTCGCGAGCTTCTCCGCGACCTGCACGTCGGTGGCCGAGTACCACACGACCTTGCCTTCCTTCTGCGCGGCGGCCACCAGCTGCGGCGTCGCGTCGTAAGGGGCGGGAGCTTGGGAATGGGCCACACCCGAGGCGAGTGCGGCCACGATCGCCAGGACGGCGACGGCGGGCTTCGCTGACATGCTTGTCTCCTTGACGCGGTTTCGGTGCGAACCGCTGCGGGCGATATTGAGGGCGCTTTTTCAAAGTGTCAACAGTTCAGACCATAACGTCGACACTGATGGGAAAGAATTAACCGATGTCTTCCCGGGCGATGGACAAGGCATGTCCGCCCGGGCGATGAACAAGGGATGTCCTCCCGGGCCATGAACAAGGCATGTCATCCCGGGCTCGACCCGGGATCCATGGTGGCGTGCCGGTGCGCCGCGATGGATTGCGGGGTCAAGCCCGCAATGACATCCACGCACCCGGCGATGACATGCTCACACCCCGGGATGACATGCTCACACCCGGCAATGACTTCCCCACACCCCGGGATGCCTTCCTCAGACCATCTTCTCCGGCCGCACCCACTGGTCGAACTGTTCCGCCGTCAGGTGGCCCGAGGCGATGGCCGCCTCGCGCAGGCTCGTGCCTTCCTTGTGCGCCTTCTTGGCGATGAACGCCGCCTTGTCGTAGCCGATGTGCGGGTTCAGCGCCGTCACCAGCATCAGCGAGCGGTCCACCAGTTCGGCGATGCGTTCGCGGTTCGGGGCTATGCCCACCGCGCAGTGGTCGTTGAAGCTGCGCATGCCGTCGGCCAGCAGCCGCGCGCTCTGCAGGAAGTTGTGGGCGATCATCGGGCGGAACACGTTCAGCTCGAAGTTGCCCGAGGCGCCGCCGAAGTTGATGGCCACGTCGTTGCCGAACACCTGGCAGCACAGCATCGTCATCGCCTCGCTCTGCGTCGGATTCACCTTGCCCGGCATGATCGACGAGCCCGGCTCATTCTCGGGAATTGAAATTTCCCCCAACCCCGACCGAGGCCCCGAGGCGAGCCAGCGGATGTCGTTGGCAATCTTGAACAGAGAGGTCGCCACGCCCTTCAGCGCGCCA
>DASWUI010000441.1:0-2867 GCA_036401715.1 Ramlibacter sp.
ACCTGCACGGGGCCGTACCACTTCGACACGTTGCGGATGTCGATCATGGGTTGCTGTTGCTGGTCGCTCATGGCTGCCCTCTTACCGGATGATGGCGATCTTCTGCTGCACGCGCTTCACGATCCACGAAAGGCTGTAGCAGATGACGAAGTAGAGCACCGCGGCGAGGATGTAGGACTCGCGCGGGTGGCTCAGGTTGTTGCCGGCGACCGTGAAGCCGTGCAGCATGTCGTGCGCCGTGATGATGTAGACCAGCGAGGTGTCCTGGAACAGGATGATGGTCTGCGTGAGGAACACCGGGATCATGTTGCGGAAGGCCTGCGGCAGGATCACGTAGCGCATGTTCTGCCCGTACGTCATGCCCAGCGCCTGCCCCGCGTACACCTGCCCCCGCGCGATCGACTGGATGCCGGCGCGCACGATCTCGCTGAAGTACGCCGCCTCGAAGGCGATGAAGGTGATGACGGCGGTCATCTCGGCGCCTATGGGCCGGCCGATGATGAAGGGCACCAGCAGGAAGAACCACAGCAGCACCATCAGCAGCGGGATGGAACGCATGCCGTTGACGTAGGTGGCGGCCACCATCTCCAGCGGCTTGATGCCCGACAGGCGCAGCAGCGCCAGCACCGTGCCGAACAGGATGCCGCCCAGGGTGGCGACCGCCGTCAGCGCGAAGCTGAAGTACATCCCGCCGAGGATGTACGCGCGGAACACGTCCCAGGTGAAGAAGGAGAAGTCGAGGGCGTGCACGTCAATGCCCCCCGCCGGTGCTGGCGACGAAGCCCGGCACCCGCACCCGCTTCTCGATGAAGGCCATGATGCGGTTGATGGCGAAGGCCGACACGATGTACAGCGCCGTCACCGCCATGTACACCTCGATGCCGCGCGAGGTCTCCTCGGCCACCTGCTGGGCGTAGAAGGTCAGCTCCATGATGGACACGGCGAAGGCCACCGAGGAGTTCTTGAAGATGTTCATCGCCTCGCTGGTCAGCGGCGGGATGATGATGCGGAAGGCCATGGGCAGCAGCACGTAGCGGTAGTACTGCGGCGTCGTGAAGCCCAGGGCCATGCCGGCGTAGCGCTGCCCGCGCGGCAGCGCCTGGATGCCCGCGCGCACCTGTTCGGCGATGCGGGCGGACGTGAACAGGCCCAGGCCGGCGACGACCAGCGCGAGCTTGGGCGTGTCGGCGAAGGCGGGGAAGACCACCGGCACCACGTGGTACCAGAGGAAGATCTGCACCAGCAGCGGGATGTTGCGGAACAGCTCGACCCAGGCATTGCCGAAACGCGCCAGCCAGGGGCTGGCGGGCAGCGTCCGGATCACGCCGATGATGGAGCCCACCAGCAGCGCGACGACCATGGACAGGCCGGCGACCAGCACGGTCTGGCCCCAGGCGGACAGCAGCCAGTCCAGGTAGGTCTGCGTGCCCTGCGCCCCGCCGGTGCCGAAGCAGCCGGCCACCACCGTGCGGTCGATGGTGTCCTCGCAGAAGACCTGCCATTCGAAGGCCATCGCGGTCCCCTCGTTGTTCTTGTGCGGAAAGGCCGGCCTCCCCCCGGGCGGCCGGCGGGAACCCTGCTTACTTGTTGAACTCTTCGGCCGGCGCGTCGGACGGCTTCTTCATCAGGCCGGCCAGGATCTTGCCCATGGGCAGGTTGACGCTGGTGTTCTTCGGCGGGATCGGCTGCTGGAACCACTTCTTGTACAGCAGGTCGATCTCGCCGGCCTTGATGGCGCCGCGGATGTAGTCGTCCACCGCCTTCTTGAACTTCGGGTCGTCCTTGCGCAGCATGATCGCGATCGGCTCGACGTTCAGCGTCTCGCCCACGATCTTGTAGGCCTTGGGGTTCTGCGAGGAGGCGATCAGGCCGGCCAGGATGTTGTCGTCCATCACGAACGCGTCGGCGCGGCCGGACTCCAGCAGCAGGAAGCTGTCGGCATGGTCCTTGCCGTAGACCTCCTTGAACTGGATGCCTTGCGCGCGCTTGTTCTTGCGCAGCAGGGCGACCGAGGTCGTGCCCGTGGTGGTGGCCACCGTCTTGTTGTTCAGGTCGGCGACCGAGTTGATCTTCGAATCGGCCTTCACGGCGGTGCGCACTTCGGTCACGTAGGTGGTGAGCGCGAAGGACACGTCCTTCTGGCGGGCGGCGTTGTTGGTGGTGGAGCCGCACTCGATGTCGACCGTGCCGTTCTGCACCAGGGGGATGCGGTTGGCGGACGTCACCGGCACGTACTCGACCGGCACGCCGGGCAGCACCGCCTTCAGGATGCGCTGGCACAGCTCCACGTGGTAGCCGGTGAACTGGCCGCCGCCGGTGGTGTACGACAGCGGTGCGGAGGACTCGCGCACGCCCATCACGACCTTGTTGGCGGCCTTGGCCTTGGCGAGGGTGTCGTTGGCCTGGGCGAAGGCGCCGCAGGCGGCGGCCGTCAGGGCCACGGCCAGCACGAATTTCTTGTTCATCTGCAAATCTCCTGGGGTGAAGCGCGTTACGACGAAAGGGCGCATTCTAGGCGGGCCCGTGCGCTGTCCGGGCGCGCCTGCGGCGAGCGGAAGCTTAGGCCCTGCGAGCGGGAGCACCAAGCAGGGTTTATGCCCGGTGGCATGCCACCGGATGGTGCGCCTTCAGGGTTTCGGCAGGGTTCCTTCGCGCGCGGCCTCGGCGAGGAAGGACCACAGCGCCTGCGCGGTGCCCTTGGCCGGCTGCTTGCCCGAGGGGCGCGCGCGGTAGGCCCGCACCTCCATGGCGACCTGCATGCCGTGCAGCTCGGGCGGCACCGGGCTCACCAGCTTGCGCGCGCGCAGCTCCTTGGTGACCGCGCTGTGCGGCAGGAAGGCGACGCCGTGGCCCTCCAGCGCCATCAC
>DASWUI010000442.1:0-3167 GCA_036401715.1 Ramlibacter sp.
GAAAAGGGGCCTTCGGGCCCCTTTTTGCTGGCTCTCGCGGTGCGCGCCGCGACATCAAAGGTCGAACACCGCGATCGACTCCACGTGCGCCGTGTGCGGGAACATGTTGACCACCCCCGCGGCCGTGCAGCGGTAGCCCGCCTGGTGCACCAGCAGCCCCGCATCGCGCGCCAGGGTCGCCGGGTTGCAGCTCACGTAGACGATGCGCCGGGGCGCCGTCCAGCCGTTCTCGCGCAGCGCCTGGTCCTGGTGCAGGTCGGCCAGGGCCTTGGACAGCGCGAAGGCGCCCTCGCGCGGCGGGTCGACCAGCCAGCGGCCGGCGGCACCGTCGGCGACCAGTTGCCGGGGCGTCATCTCGAACAGGTTGCGCGCCTCGAAACGCGTGGGCGCCAGCGGCGCGCCGCGGCCCGCCTGGTTGCGCGCGTAGTTCTCGCGCGAGCGCGCCACCAGCGCCTCGCTGCCCTCGATGCCCAGCACCTCGCCCGCGCGGGTGGCCAGCGGCAGGGTGAAGTTGCCCAGCCCGCAGAACCAGTCGATCACCCGTTCGCCGGCGCGCACGTCCAGCAGCCGCACCGCCCGCTCCACCAGCACGCGGTTGATGTGCGGATTGACCTGGGTGAAGTCGGTCGGCCTGAAGGGCATGGCGATGCCGAATTCCGGCAGCGTGTAGGCCAGCTCCGGGCCGCCGGTGTCGAGCAGGTGCACGGTGTCCGGGCCCTTGGGCTGCAGCCACCACTGCACGCCGGCCGGCGCGTGCTCCCTCGCGAACGCGCGCAGCTTCGCGAGGTCGCCAGGCGACAGCGGCTCCAGGTGCCGCAGCACCAGCGCGGTGACGCCCTCGCCGCAGGCCAGCTCGATCTGCGGGCAGGTCTCGATCGCATCCATGGAGCCGATCAGCGCGCGCAGCGGCAGCAGCAGGTCGCTCACGTGCTTCGGGACCACGTGGCATTCGCGGATGTCGGCCACGTAGCGGCTCTTGCGCTCGTGGAAGCCCACCAGCACGGTTTCCTTCTTGCGCACGTGCCGCACGGAAAAGCGCGCGCGCCAGCGGTAGCCCCAGGCCGGGCCTTCGATGGCCGGCAGCATCGTCTCCGCCTTCACCTTGCCCAGGTGCCAGAGGTTGTCCTCCAGCACCCGCTGCTTGATCGCGACCTGCGCGCCGACGTGCAGGTGCTGCATCTTGCAGCCGCCGCAGGCGCCCTCGTGCAGCCCGAAGTGGGGGCAGCGCCCGCGCACGCGCTGGGCGGACTCGCGGTGCACCTCGACCAGCGAAGCCTGTTCCCAGTTGTTCTTCCTGCGGTTGACCTTGGCGGTGACCAGTTCGCCGGGCAGCGCGCCGTCCACGAACACCACCTTGCCGTCCGGCCGCCGGGCCACGCCCTGGGCCTCGATGTCCAGCGATTCGATTTCCAGCCAGCCCTCGGGATGCGCGGGCGGCGCCACTTTCTCTGTCATGGGGCGATTGTCTCAGGCCGCCCGCGTCCCTACTTCCAGGCCGCGAGGTACTCCTGCCAGTGCGGCTCCATCGGCGCCAGCGCCGCCAGCGACTGCTTCACCAGCGCCACCTCCTGCTCGTACTCCGCCTCGCTGAAGCCGCAGCGCATCTTCTGGAAGCGGCAGTACAGCAGGTAGGTGTTCATCACGTCCGTCTCGCAGTAGCGCCGGATCTCCTCCAGCTTCCCGTCCAGGAAGGCGCTGTACACCTGCGAGCCGTCCATGCCCAGCTTGCCGGGGAAGCCGCACAGCTTGGCCATCGCGTCCAGCGGGGCGCTGGCGCGCGGCTGGTACATCGCCAGCAGGTCCATCAGGTCCAGGTGGCGCATGTGGTAGCGGCTGATGTAGTTGTTCCACTTGAACTCGCGGTCGTCCGGGCCGCCGCCCTCGCCCATGCACCAGTAGCGGTCGGCCGTCACCCCGTGGCGCAGCCCGCGGTAGTGGAGCACCGGCAGGTCGAAACCGCCGCCGTTCCAGCTCACCAGCTGCGGCGTGTGCTTGTCCAGCGTGTTGAAGAAGTTCTGCACCACCCGGCCCTCGCTGGCGTTGTCGCGGTCCACGAAGGAATGCACGCGCAATCCCTCGGCGTTGCGGAAGACGCAGCTGATCACCAGCACCCGCTGCAGGTGCAGCGGCATGAAGTCGCTCTGGCCGGCGTCCTTGCGCTCCTGCAGCCAGGCGCCGTACACCTCGGCGTCCGTGGCGTCGGCGGGAGCGTCGCGCAGCAGGCGCAGGCCTGCGACGTCGGGGATGGATTCGATGTCGAAAACGAGTACGGGCCACGCCATGGCGCGACTGTAGCAGCCGGGCGCGGGCGCTCAGAACAGCGAGTCGCGGTCCACGCCGCTGCGCGCCATCTGCCGCTTCAGCTTGGTCAGGGCCTCGTTCTGGATCTGCCGCACGCGCTCGCGCGTGAGGCCCAGGCGGTCGCTCAGGACCTCCAGCGTCTCCGGCTCGCGATGATGGAGGCCGAAGCGGCCTTCCAGCACTTCCTTCTCCCGCTGCGACAGCGTGTCCAGCCAGCCGGCGAGCAGGCGCTCGACCTCGTGGTTCTGGGTCACGCCGGTCGGGTCGAGGGCGAGTTCGTCCGCCATGAAGTCGCCCAGCGTGTGCTCGTCGTCCGACTTGTCGACCACCGCATCCAGCGACTTCGGCGCTTCCGCCATCGCGAGCAGCTGGGCAACGTCCTGCACGTCGCGCCCGAGCAGCGCGGCGACGTCCTCCACCCGCACGCCCTCGCCGTCGCTCTTGCGGGAGGCCGCGAAGGCCGGGTCGTTCTCCAGCGTGCGGCGCGCGCGCAGCACCTGCTGCAGTTCGCGCACGACGTGCACGGGCAGGCGGATCACGCGGCCCTGGTTCATCACGGCGCGTTCGACCGATTGCCGGATCCACCAGGTGGCATAGGTGGAGAAGCGGAAGCCGCGCTCCGGCTCGAACTTGTCGATCGCGTGCATCAGGCCGAGGTTGCCCTCCTCGATCAGGTCGGTCATCGGCAGACCGCGGCCGAGGTAGTTCTTGGCGATGCTGACGACGAGCCGCAGGTTGTGCTCGATCATCGACTGGCGCGCGGCGAAATCGCCGCCGCGCGCGCGCGTCGCCGTCTCGAAGTCCTCCTCCGCCGTGATCAGCGAAGTGCGGCGCACGTCACGCAGGTACAGCGTGAGGGTATCGCT
>DASWUI010000443.1:0-6256 GCA_036401715.1 Ramlibacter sp.
TTCGGGCGCGACCGGCTGCGCAAGGTGGGCACGCTGCGAAGCCCCGGGGTGGAGGATCCGACTCTCGAGGAGTACCACCCGCAGGGAAGCAACGCCTGGTCGGCGGATGCGCCGATCGCGCCCGCCTACTTTCCGTACAACCGCTGCGAGGTGTGGGAGTGCGCCGCGTGCAGCCGGCCCTTCCTGCGCTACACGGAATACGGCGGCTACTACGTCGAGGAGCGCATCCGCGAGATCCGGCCGGCCCTGGTGGTCGACGCCGGGCTGCCCTGAGAAGGCGCGGCCGGCCTCAGGCCGGCATCTCGTTGCCCGCGAGGATGGCGGGCTCCTGCGCGGGCGGCGCCCCCGGCCTGCGCATCCTGAACGCCAGGCGGTTGAACTCCCACCAGGCCAGGCCCGCGGCCGCGAGCACCAGGGCGGCCGCGACCCCCTTGAGCACCAGGCGCATGCGGGCCACCTCCGATCGCGCCTGGCTGACCTGGTGCGCCGAGTTGATCAGCGTCTGCTGCGTGCGCCGCTCCACATCGAGGACGGCGGCCAGTTCCTTGCGAACGGCGCCGAGCTGCGCCAGGGCCGCGGCAGTCTCCGTCCGTGCCCTGGACAACTCCGCCACCATCGAAGCGTCGGCCTCGGGGGTGGCCTCTCCCGCCGGGCGAGCCTCCGGTTCGGCGGGGGGAAACAGGGGTTCCGCCGCAGGCAGGCTGGCCTTCTCCGGAACCAGCCGCGGCGCGTACCCGGGGACCGCCTTCCTGGAGGCGGTCCTCGCGACCGGCGGGCTTTTCACGGGGGGCAGGCTGGCCAGCAGGGTGAACTTGCGCGCGACCGTCCTGGCGCAGCCGACGCGGACGTGGACCGTCACGGGGCCTTCGCGCACGTTCGCGGCCGCGGTCACCACGAGGCTCCTGTTCAGGCCGCGTCCCTGCACGCGCAGGATGGAACGGGTCGCGGGCATGCTGCCGTAGCGCACGCTGGCGCTGGCGCAGGCGCGATCCCTCGGGGTATCGACTGCAAATGGAATGGTCACCTCCAGCGGGCGCCCGGCGACGGGCCGGCCCCGGATGTCACCCACCGTCGCGGCCGACACACTGCTTGCGACGATCAGCAGTCCCAGCAGGCCGGCTTTCGAACTACGCGCCATTTCGCCTCCTCCGCGACCCACCTCGGTCGCGTCATCGTCACCGTGATGTTGAGGTAGGAGCCGCGGCGATGCAACGGCGGCAATGTAAGAGGGGCGAGGGAAGCGCGAGCCGTTTACGCGGGATGTAAGCCGGTATTTCGGCGGCGGCCCGCAAATGCTTCGACGTCCCCGCGCGGACCACGAAGTCCCCTTCCGACGTGGAGCTTGTGCCTCCTCCTACACCACGCATCCTCGCCGCGCTGCCTGCGCGCCGCCCTGTCGGGCTCTACTCTCGGGCACAGAGAGGAACCTTCCGTGACCAGGCATTTCATGAACGGGGCCGTGGCGGCCCTGTGTCTCGCGGCGGCCGGCGTGCTGGCGGCGCCGGGCAACCCGGCGCTGCGCAAGGCGGCCACGCCGATGACCAAGCAGCAATACGAGGCGGCGAAGGCGCGCATCGAAGCGCAGTACAAGGCGGACGGCAAGCTGTGCCGCTCGCTGGCGGGCGACCGGCGCGACGTGTGCGACGCGCAGGCACGGGGCCGCGAGAAGGCGGAGCGGGCGCAGCTGGAGGCGCGCTACCGCCCGGATCCGGAGAAAAGGCTGCAGGCCAAGATCGCGACCGCCGAGGCCAACTACCAGGTCGCGAAGGAGAAATGCGACGCCCTCGGGGGCAAGGCGGAGGACCGTTGCGAGAGGCAAGCCAAGGCCGCGAAGGAAGCGGCCGTGCGGCAGGCGCGCGTCGAGAAGGTCGAGGCGACGGGCGGGATCTTCGGCAACGAGGCGGCGGGCCAGCGCAAGGCCAGAGGCGCCAGCTCCTGAGCGCAGGCGGCTAGTCCAAGCCGAGCCCGCGCAGGTAGGTCTCGACCGCCTTCATCCCGGTCGCCTCCAGCTCGAACTCCCCGGGGTCCAGCAGCCAGTTCTGCACCAGGCCGTCCAGCAGCGCGTGCAGGCCGTGCGCGGCGGCCGCCGAGGGCAGCGGCAGGCGCAGCCCGCGCGCCGACGCGCTTTTCAGCAGCACGTGCCGGAAGCGCCGGACCCACAGCTCGCGGGTCTGCAGGTGCCGCTCGCGCACCGCGCACAGGCTGTCGACGTACTCCACCATGTGGGTGGCCACCTTGAACACGCGCCGGGTCTGCGGGTCGTTCACCGTCTGCCGCAGCGCCTGGCGCAGGGCCTTCTTCAGGCCGGGCAAGGGATCGTCCTGCGGCTGCTCCTGCACGAGAGACAGTGCGCGCTGCAGGGGCATCGCCACCCGGTCCATCATCGCGTTGAACAGGTCCGCCTTGTCCTTGAAGTGCCAGTAGATCGCGCCGCGGGTCGTGCCGGCGGCCACCGCGATGTCGTTGAGCGAGGTGCCGGCGACGCCCTGCGCCAGGAACACGTGCTCCGCCGCATCCAGCAGGTGGTTGCGGGTGGCGAGGGCGTCTTCCTTGGAGCGGCGGACCATGGGCGGGCTTGGGGTGGCGGGTGGTGACAGGCGCGGCCTGCCGGCGAAGCAGGCCAGGGCCGGAATATACATTCAATCCTGTATGTATACTACGCCGCTTGCGCAGGGCCGCGGTACGGGCCGCGCCGTCGCTTCCCCCTCACAGCAAGAACAGGCAAACCCATGGCTGTCCGCGTGCCGCACGCCCTCGCATTCCTCGTCCTCCCGCTGCTCGTGGCCTGCGGCCAGGGCGGCGGCGCCCCGCAGCAGGGCGGCGCGGCACCGCCGCCGCCGGAAGTGGGCGTGGTCACGGTGGCCACCGGCGACGTCGGGCTGGTGACGGAACTGCCCGGGCGCCTGGAGCCTTCGCGCGTGGCGCAGGTGCGCGCGCGCGCCGCCGGCATCGTGCAGCAGCGCCTGTTCCGCGAAGGCAGCGACGTGCGCGCGGGCCAGGTGCTGTACCGCATCGATCCCGGCCAGCTCGCGTCCGCCCGGGCGAGCGCGCAGGCCGCGCTGGCCAAGGCGCAGGCCAACCACGCACAGGCGGCGGCGCTCGCGCAGCGCTACCGGCCGCTGGTGGAAGCCAACGCGATCAGCAAGCAGGAATACGCGAACGCGGTGGCCGCCGAGAAGCAGGCCGAAGCCGACGTCGCCGCCGCACGCGCGGCGCTGCGCACCAGCGAGATCAACCTGGGCTACGCCTCGGTCACCGCGCCGATTTCCGGGCGCATCGGCCGCTCGCTCGTCACCGAGGGCGCGCTGGTGGGGCAGGGCGAGGCCACGCCGCTGGCGGTGGTGCAGCAGATCGATCCCCTGTACGTCAACTTCCAGCAGCCGGTGGGCGAGGTGATGAACCTGCGCCGCGCGCTGGAGCAGGGGCGCCTCAAGCGCGCGGGCGGCGAAGGCGCGCAGGTGCGCGTGCTGCTGGAAGACGGCACGGAACACACGCAACCGGGCAAGCTGCTGTTCGCCGACCTCAGCGTCGACCAGGCCACCGGGCAGGTGACCCTGCGCGCCGAGGTCCCCAACCCGCGCGCGATGCTGCTGCCCGGCATGTACGTGCGGGTGCGCCTGGAACAGGCCAAGGCCTCCAACGCCATGCTGCTGCCGCAACAGGCCGTGACGCGCTCGCCGCAGGGCGACAGCGTGATGGTGGTGGCGGCCGACGGCAAGGTGAGTCCGCGTCCGGTGAAGATCGGCGGCTCGCAGAACGGCCAGTGGGTCGTGCTGGAGGGCCTGCAGCCGGGCGAGAAGGTGATGGTGGACGGCTTCCAGAAGCTGCGGCCCAACGCCCCGGTCAAGCCCGTGCCCTGGAGCCCCGCCGGCATTGCCGCCGTGCCGGCCCCGGCCGCGGCGGCTTCCGCCCCCGCATCCGCCGCCTCGCAGGCGAAGAAGGGCTGAGGGGCGCGGCATGGCCAGGTTCTTCATCGACCGCCCCATCTTCGCGTGGGTGATCGCGCTGTTCGTCATCGTGCTGGGCTCGGTGGCGATCACGCAGCTGCCGATCGCGCAGTACCCGCCGGTCGCGCCGCCCGCGATCGTCGTCTCCACCGTGTACCCCGGCGCTTCCGCCCGCACGCTGGAGGAAAGCGTGATCAGCGTGATCGAGCAGGAAATGAACGGCTCGCCCGGACTGATCTACATGGAGTCGGTCACGCAGGCGAACGGCACCGGCCAGATCACCCTGAGCTTCCAGCCCGGCACCAATCCCGACCTGGCGCAGGTGGACGTGCAGAACCGCCTCTCGCGCGCGACGCCGCGGCTGCCCTCGGCGGTGACCCAGCAGGGGGTACGCGTGGAGAAGTCCCGCTCCAACTTCCTGCTGTTCACCATCCTGTCCTCGGACGACCCGAACTTCACGCCGGTGGACCTGGGCGACTACGCCTCGCGCAGCGTGCTGCCGGAAATCCAGCGCATTCCGGGCGTCGGCCAGGCGCAGCTGTTCGGCACAGAAGCGGCCATGCGCGTGTGGATCGATCCCGAGAAGCTGGTGGGCTTCAACCTGTCGGCCAGCGAGGTGACGGCGGCGATCCGCGCGCAGAATGCGCAGGTGTCCTCCGGCTCCATCGGCGAGCTGCCCAACGTGGCCGGCCAGGGCATCGCCGCCACGGTGGTGGTCAATGGCCAGCTGGGCAGCGTGGACCAGTTCCGCAACATCGTGCTGCGCGCCAATGCGGACGGCTCCACCGTGCGGCTGCGGGACGTCGCGCGGGTGGAGCTCAACGCGCAGAACTTCGCCACGTCGGCGCGCCTGAACGGCAAGCCCTCCACCGGCATCGGCGTGCAGCTCGCGCCCAGCGGCAACGCCCTGGAGACCGCCACCGCCATCCGCAAGCGCATGGGCGAGCTGGCGCAGTACTTCCCGCCGGGCATGAAGTGGGACATCCCGTACGACAGCTCGCGCTTCATCCGCATCTCCATCTCGCAGGTGGTGGAGACGCTGCTGGAAGCGGTGGCGCTGGTGTTCCTGGTGATGTACCTGTTCCTGCAGAACTGGCGCTACACCATCATCCCGACGCTGGTGGTGCCGGTGGCGCTGCTGGGCACCTTCGCCGCGCTGCTGGCGCTGGGCTTCTCGATCAACGTGCTCACCATGTTCGGCATGGTGCTGGTGATCGGCATCGTCGTGGACGACGCGATCGTGGTGGTGGAGAACGTCGAGCGGATCATGAGCCACGAAGGCCTGCCGCCACGCGAGGCCACGCGCAAGGCCATGGGCCAGATCCAGGGCGCGATCGTCGGCGTGACGGTGGTGCTGATCTCGGTGTTCGTGCCGCTGGCCTTCTTCGCGGGATCCACCGGCAACATCTACCGCCAGTTCGCGGCCGTGATGGTCGCCTCCATCGCCTTCTCCGCCTTCATGGCGCTGTCGCTGACCCCGGCGCTGTGCGCGACGCTGCTCAAGCCGATCCCGGCCGGGCACCACGTGGAAAGGCGCGGCTTCTTCGGCGCGTTCAACCGCTTCTTCCTGCGCACCGCCAAGGGCTACGAGATGGTGGTGGCGCGCCTGCTGCGGCGCGCGGCGCGCTACCTGGTGATCTACGGCGTGATCGCCGCGGTGGCCGCGCTGATCTACACGCGCCTGCCGACGTCGTTCCTGCCGCAGGAAGACCAGGGCAACATGCTGGTGAACGTGCAGCTGCCGCCGGGCGCCACCGTGGAGCGCACGCGCGCCGTGATGGAGCAGGTGGAAGCCTGGGTGCTCAAGCAGCCCGAGGTGCAGAGCATGGTGGGCGTGCTGGGCTTCTCCTTCTCCGGGCAGGGGCAGAACGCGGCGCTGGCCTTCGTCACGCTCAAGCCCTGGGACGAGCGCAAGGAGGAGAGCCAGTCGGCGCAGGCGCTGGCGGGCCGTGCCTTCGGCGCGCTCTCCGGCATCCGCGACGCCTTCATCTTCCCGCTCAGCCCGCCGCCGATCCCCGAGCTGGGCGCGGCCTCCGGCTTCACCTTCCGGCTGCAGGACCGCGGCGGCAACGGCCGCGAGGCCCTGATCGCCGCGCGCAACCAGCTGCTGGGCTTGGCCGCGCAGAGCAAGCTGCTGGCGCAGGTGCGGCCTGACGGGCTGGAAGACGCGCCGCAGCTGCAGCTGGACATCGATCGCGACCGCGCCAACGCGCTGGGCGTGTCGTTCGAGACGATCAACAGCACGCTGTCCACCGCGCTGGGCTCGTCGTACGTGAACGACTTCCCCAACCGGGGCCGCCTGCAGCGGG